>NZ_JBNHEQ010000113.1:0-19944 GCF_050016015.1 Dapis hubbardiae BLCC-M172 | reverse complement strand
GGTTTTAACCAGAGGTAATTATCAATTATCCATTATCAATTATCAATTATTGAACCTTCTTGCCCCATCGCCTTGCTAGTTAAAATTTATAGCTCATTGTTTGAATTTTCTTCAGCAAGTTCTAACTACTCATAGTTAACAAATTCAAAAATTTTGTGATAGACTAATAAATTGCAGACCTTATAGGGTGGAGGTATAACCGCGCAGAATGAAACAATTGGGAACCCATCTAGTCGTTGATGCTTGGCATTCTCCCGCAGAGCTACTCAACGACCCAGAACGTATACGTGGCTCTTTAATTGATGCAATTTCAGCAGGAGGAGCAACTCTCATAGATTTATGTGTTCATCAGTTTAGTCCTCATGGGGTGACGGCAACGGCAACACTAGCAGAATCTCATATTGCCATCCACACATGGCCTGAGTTAGGTTACTTTGCAGCTGACTTATTCTTTTGTGGCCATGGAAACCCACACAAAGCTATAGAGATTCTAGAAACCGCTCTCCAAGCTAAACAAATAAAATTGACAGAGCTAAAGCGCGGTTTTGAACCTGGGATGGGAGTCCAAGATACTGCTACGAAAAATCAAAATGCTAAAAGTTTGGTGCAAATCAAGTTGAACTAGCCACTAACTACTGAAGTTGAATAGTTGGACACTCCTAAGACACATCTAGATAACTCTTAAAAATGTTTGAAAGTTTCCTACAACCTATAGAAAACAATAACTAACCCGCTCAAAATCAACTTAATTTTTAATCGTAGGTCACGACAAGAAAGGTGATTGAGAGATCCATTAACCTTAAATTTTGGTAAAAATAATGGAATATGGAATATAGTTGCAAAATTTTCTAGATTTATATCAACTTTGGTGCTGGCCAAATACATGATTTTCTTTAGCGTTGCATATTTGCGGGATAAATTATAGTTTTGGAGAAAGAGGAAGTATAAAGATGAGATTTACCTTTTCTGCCAAAATTCATCCCTTGGTTGTGGTGCATTGAAATTATTTAGCTATTCCGTTGAGAAGACTACCCATCCCTTGATTTAGCAACGCCAAAAAACTTTCTACTTTTTATGTCTTTAGTTTTCCCCTCTTCCCTCCTAACTCCTAACTCCTAACTCCTAAGCCTTAAATATCATACACATATTCAGCAACGCCATTTTTTTTAATTAGTGGTTTGGGTTTCGTCTATCCCTAAGATGAAGGGTAGTCAGTTTTAATCCCCTGTTGTTATAGCTATATAATATTTAACTTTACCAAATTATGTTTTAGGTCCGTTTGATCCTCACATTTCATGTATTTAGTAAAGCTGAACAGAGTTCTATCGCTGATTTAAAATTGGCCTCACTACCCAATAACCAGCACCAAATGCAGTAATTACAATCAGACAAACAGCAACTACTAACCAAATTCTATTCAGGTTAGATACTTGTGTAGAACTGGAAAATCTACTGTAGCGACTTTTGTCTGATTCTTCTGTAAATAGATGTTCTGGAAAATCTGGATCTGTTGGTTTAGGATCGGTAAATGGTAGAGAAGGAGAAGAGGATGATATTTCAGGAGCATCGACCTTAAAGTTAGAACTTAAATAATTAGAACTAATAGTATTGGTAGACTGAGAGTCAGGAAAAGAAGGTATTTGTGGTTGTGCTACCTGGGTTACTGACTGGGCAGCATTTAAAGCTTCTTGTAACTGCATTGCGGAGTTAATAACCTTTTCAATTTCTATTCTCAGTTTTTGATTTTGCTGCATTAACTGTTCATTATGGACTTTTAGGGATTCCAACTTGATTTGAGCTGCTTGTAGTTCAGCAGTAGCTTCTCTATATAAAGAAATAGGTACAGATGGAGAATAGTTATTTTCTGATAATGGTCCATTTTTACCAGATGTGCTGATATTTTGCATTATGTTACTATCTAATATTAATTTGATGGATGTTTTTTAATAATTATGGCTGATAATTAGTGCAATTAGACCAATTAAAACATAAATTCGTCAAGTGACAATCAAAAAAATATTTGCTTAGATAAATTGAATCTCTAAATAGTTGGATTTTGTTTGATTAATATATTATGAATAACTCTGAAAATAGTGATGCACTATCTCAAGATGGAAATATGCAAGAACTTAAATATGGAGAACGGAATATATTAGAGGGAGAGTTAATTACTTTTCCAAATCCTCGTATCGGACGACGTTATGAGATAAATATCAGTTTACCAGAGTTTACTTGTAAATGTCCTTTTTCCGGTTATCCAGATTTTGCCACAATCTACATAAAATATGTTCCCAATGAACGAGTGGTAGAGTTGAAAGCTATAAAATTGTATATAAATAGTTATCGCGATCGCTACATTTCCCATGAGGAATCAGTGAATCAAATTTTAGATGACTTTGTAGCAGCTTGCGATCCTTTAGAAGTCAAAATTAAAGGTGATTTTTTTCCACGGGGAAATGTTCATACGACTATCGAAGTTGAACACCATAAAGCAAACTAGAGTTAAGGACTGAGGTGTCAGATGTGGGAGAAAGAGAAAGACGCGATCAAGGTTGTGAGCATCACAGGCGATCGTGTTCTCCCTCTAGTGTAATTTTAGCTGAATCACCAAGGGTGTCGGTCGTTAAAAAATTTAGATGCTTTGGATCTGGTTAGTGGTTGCTGTGATTGACTTATCTTTTGACTTAACTCTAGTTTGCTTTTTAACAAACCCTAGAATATTTCCATAAATTTGCTTCTGAGAACCTATAGCGTGATCGCGACCGACCTGACTCTTTACCTCCATTCCGCAAAAAATTATCCTCAAACAAAATATAAATCTTGTATTATTTATAGCCTAGAAGTTAATTCTGAAAATTTAACTAAAAAAATCTGATAATCTTCTGAAGTTCCAAGGATTAATAACTAATTTTAATATCCACAAAAATAATACTTGTTACCTATTAGTAAACCTCTAGAAATATGTAATTTATAAAGTGATAAAGTTATCAACTATCATGTAGAAATTCTAAATAATTAGTGAATAGTAATCGACTTAAAACTCAGGTATAGTCTGAATATTTCTGGAGACATTTTACAAATTAGATAAGATTGTTATATATTAAAATTAAAAGTTTTTCAATCTAAGCAAAATGAAACAAAAATCCCTAAAAATTATCTTAGGAGCAATCCTGACCAGCGTATTAATAATTTTCACTTCCTGCCAACAAGCACCAACTTCTCAAACAGTTACTATTCGTACTGCCAATAGTACCTGGATACAAGAATTATTTCAAACTTATATTGTCAATATAGGTTTAGAAAAATTAGGCTACAACGTAGAAAAACCAAAACAAATCGAATATCCTCCCATCTATATTTCTATTGCCAATGGAGATTTAGACTATAGCAGCGTTTATTATGACCCACAACACCAAGAATATTTTGATAATTCTGGTGGTAAAGAAAAGTTAGAGACAGTTGGAATATTAACTCCTAACGGAATACAAAGATATGAAATTGACAAAAAAACAGCCGATAAATATAAAATTACTAACATTGAACAATTAAAAGATCCAAAAATAGCCAAACTTTTTGACTCTGATGGAGATGGGAAAGCAAATTTAGTTGGTTGTAATCCTGGTTGGTCTTGTGAATTAGTCATAAACCATCATATTAAAGCTTATGGATTAGAAGATACAGTAGAACATAATCAAGGACAATATGAAATTCTTCTAGCAGATGCCATGACTCGCTACAAACAAGGACAACCTATTATTTATTATGCTTATAATCCCCACTGGATATCTACAGTTTTAAAACGAAATAAAGATGTAGTTTGGTTAGAAGTTCCTTTTACATCTTTACCAGAATCTATGGGGAATTTGACTGAAAAAGACACATCAGTAGACGGCAAAAATTTTGGCTTTCCCATACTTCAACAACGTATAGTAGCTAATAAAAAATTCCTAGAAGCTAACCCCGTTGCTAAAAAGTGGTTTGAATTAGTTCAAATTCCAATAGAAGATATGAATGCAGAAAGTTTACGCATTAAAGAGGGTGAAGACAAAGAAGAAGATATTTTGCGTCATGCTCAAGAGTGGGTGGAAAATAATCAGGAAAAATATGATAGTTGGTTAGAAACTGCTAGACAAGCATCTAATTAATTACATAATTTTTGCAGTTTTGGAGGTTATTTCAGTTATCAGTTATCAGTGATCAGTACCTTCTATTAAACCATTGGGATTGAAATAATAAACTGTTATTTTTTCATTCCCTATCCAAGAGGAGGCTTTAGACCTCCTAGTTTTGGTAAAAAAAATTGCGGATTTTAGGGAGTAGGGAAAAAGTAAAATAGATGAATATTAAGCTTTACCTTCTTTCCCTAAAAAGTGCTGTGAATATTCTCCTATTAGGATAATTTGAAAATGAGAAAAAAGCTGAGGCTGGATTGAAAATGTTTCAGTCTCAACTTAAGAGAATATTGCATATTTTGGGCGTTGCTGAGTGGTAATTATTTTTAGATTAATTATCAACGCTAAAATTATGTTTTTCAATTTTACCTTCAGCTACTTACCATTACATTTCAGCAATGCTATATTTTGAAACTGATATAGCATTGAAATTATAAGTTTAGTTTCTGGATAATTGTGAGCAATTCAAAAGTAATCTCTAATCAAGGTTTTTACTACAGAAATATTCTGCAAATACCATTTAGTAATGTCAAATATCTAAATGTGTATTTCTATAGTCGTTCAAGTGAAGAAAATATCTGAAATGAAAGCCAAATTATTCAGAAGTGCTATGTAATATTCAAGCACTGAAAAAATCTAGATTTTTCGGGATTAAAATAAATCATTAATAAAAATATGATAGTTGGTTACAAACTGCTATAAAAACTGCTAATAACAAATTTATTATAGGGTAATTATCTAAATATTAAAATCTCGAACAGGTAAATATTTTAATTTTTTTGAATATATTCTTACTTTCATCAGATTTAGTATAATTAGGTATGAATTTTAAATCTAGTATTTTACAAGTTAGGTTAATTATGTAAAATTGAATCAAAAAATATCAGGAAATTCTGAATATGTAATAGTTGATAAATTAATTATTAATGAATTTCTATAATATCTCTGACCAAATATTTACCTGTGGCTAAAAAGAATCTATAAATCTGTCACTTATTAAATTGTCAACTGCTATCTATTAATTTTTTTCAATCAAACTCAAATGAAACAAAAATCCCTAAAAATTATCTTAGGAGCAATCCTGACCAGCGTATTAATAATTTTCACTTCCTGCCAACAAGCACCAACTTCTCAAACAGTTACTATTCGTACTGCCAATAGTACCTGGATACAAGAATTATTTCAAACTTATATTGTCAATATAGGTTTAGAAAAATTAGGCTACAACGTAGAAAAACCAAAACAAATCGAATATCCTCCCATCTATATTTCTATTGCCAATGGAGATTTAGACTATAGCAGCGTTTATTATGACCCACAACACCAAGAATATTTTGATAATTCTGGTGGTAAAGAAAAGTTAGAGACAGTTGGAATATTAACTCCTAACGGAATACAAAGATATGAAATTGACAAAAAAACAGCCGATAAATATAAAATTACTAACATTGAACAATTAAAAGATCCAAAAATAGCCAAACTTTTTGACTCTGATGGAGATGGGAAAGCAAATTTAGTTGGTTGTAATCCTGGTTGGTCTTGTGAATTAGTCATAAACCATCATATTAAAGCTTATGGACTAGAAGATACAGTAGAACAGAATCAAGGACAATATGAAACTCTCCTAAAAGATGCAATAAGTCGCTACAAGCAGGGAAAACCAATTCTTTATTTGGCCTATAATCCTCACTGGATATCTGAAGTTTTAAAACCAGAAAAAGATATAGTTTGGTTAGAAGTTCCTTTTACCTCCTTACCAAAATCTATGGGAAATTTGACTGAAAAAGATACATCAATAGATGGAAAAAACTTTGGCTTTCAGATAAGTCAACAGCGTATTGTAGCTAATAAAAAATTCCTAAAAGCTAATCCAGTTGCTAGAAAGTGGTTTGAATTAGTGCAAATTCCAGTAGCAGATATGAGTGCTGAATATTTACGCATTAAACAGGGAGAATACCAAGAAAAAGATATTTTGCGTCATGCCAAAGAGTGGGTGGAAAATAATCAGGAAAAATATGATACTTGGTTAGAAATTTCTAGACAAGCTGCTATTAAAACTGAATAGAATTTAAGTCAAATAGTATTTGCGTATAGTAAACAAAAACTATAACGTTTGATATTGAATTTTAAAGCTCAAAAAAGTGTCAGTTATAAAATTTCAATATTTGTCTATCCCTAGGAATTATAATTTAGGCAGAAACACTAGATATAGTAACCAAAAACTATAACGTTATATATATGTAGTGTTTCAACGGCAAAATTCCCAAATTTTTATAACTTAACTAAAATTTCAGACTGACTTTATACCCATATAATCAGAATTGAGACAAAAGCACTAGATATAGTAACCAAAAACTATAACGTTATATATATGTAGTGTTTTTAACTTTAAATCCCCTAATTATGATAATCTAAACTAAAATTTAATATACATCTATACTCTGTAAAAATATATAAAACTAAAACCACATAATAAACAGCCAATGTCCAGCTCAGAATCTAATCATTCTCCAGAACAACCAGAAAAAATCCATTTACCTCGTACTAGCGAGTCAGAAACTCTCAAAAAAATTCGTCATACCACATCCCATGTCATGGCAATGGCTGTACAAAAGCTATTTCCCAAAGCCCAGGTAACAATCGGTCCCTGGATTGAAAATGGCTTTTACTACGACTTTGATACCCCAGAATCATTTACAGAAGCTGACCTAAAGGCCATCAAAAAAGAGATGGTCAAAATTATTAAACGGGATTTACCCGTAATTAGAGAAGAAGTCAGCAGGGAAGAAGCTAAAACTAGAATAGAAGCAATTAAAGAACCTTACAAATTAGAAATTCTCCAAGATTTAGAAGAACCAATAACCATTTATCATCTTGGCGAAGAATGGTGGGATTTATGTGCTGGCCCTCATATTGAAAGTACAAAACAACTTAACCCCAAAGCAATTGATTTAGAAACTGTTGCTGGTGCTTATTGGCGTGGAGATGAAACCAAAGCTCAATTACAACGTATCTATGGTACTGCTTGGGAAACTCCAGAACAACTAACCGAATATAAAAGACGTAAGGAAGAAGCTCTCAAAAGAAACCATCGTAAACTAGGTAAAGAATTAGGACTATTTATGTTTTCCGACCTTGTTGGACCGGGATTACCTATCTGGACTCCCAAAGGTACAATGTTAAAGAATTCACTGAAAGACTTTCTCCAACAAGAACAACTGAAACGAGGTTATTTACCTGTAGATACTCCCCATATTGCCAGAATAGATTTATTCAAAACTTCGGGACATTGGCAAAAGTATAAAGAGGATATGTTCCCGATGATGGCTGAGGATGAACAAGCAGCAGCTATAGAACAGGGTTTTGTTTTAAAACCAATGAACTGTCCTTTCCATATCCAAATCTATAAAAATGAATTACGTTCTTATCGGGAGTTACCAATACGACTTGCCGAGTTTGGCACTGTTTACCGCCATGAAAAGTCAGGGGAATTAGGTGGTTTAACACGAGTCCGGGGTTTCACTCAAGATGATTCTCATTTGTTTGTGACACCCGAACAACTTGAAGCCGAGTTTCTTAGTGTGGTAGACTTAACTTTATTTGTGTTTAAAAATCTACAACTAAAGAATTTTAAGGCTAGATTAAGTTTCCGTGACCCTGACTCAGATAAGTATATTGGCTCTGATGAGGCTTGGGAAAAAGCTGAAGGTGCGATTCGTCAAGCTGTGGAAAAAATGGGTATGGATCATTTTGAGGGTATTGGTGAAGCTGCATTTTATGGCCCAAAATTAGATTTTATTTTCCAGGATGCTTTGGAGCGAGAATGGCAGTTGGGTACTGTACAGGTTGACTATAATTTGCCCGAACGATTTGATTTAGAATATGTAGCAGAAGATGGAACCAGAAAACGTCCGGTAATGATTCATCGGGCACCCTTCGGTTCCCTCGAAAGGTTAATTGGTATTTTAATTGAGGAGTATGCAGGAGATTTTCCTCTGTGGTTAGCTCCTACCCAGGCTAAACTTTTACCAGTTAATTCAGAATTTTTGCCTTTTGCTCAAGAGGTTGCCGAAAAGATGCGTCAAGTAGGTATTCGTGCTGAGGCGGATATAAGTAATGAACGTTTAGGTAAATTGATTCGGAATGCTGAGAAAGCTAAAATTCCTGTAATGGCTGTTGTGGGTGCTAAGGAAGTTGAGTCTAATAGTCTGAGTATTCGGACTCGTAGTGCTGGTGAATTGGGAAGTATACCTGTGGTAGAAGCAATTCAGAAAATGACAGAGGCGATCGGCAACTATGAAAATTTCTAGTATGGCTACGCGGAAGTCAGAAGTCAGAAGTCAGAAGTCAGAAGTTTTGATTGGTAAGGCTTTGAGTATTTTGTCACTGGTAACATATTTCTGACATCCTACACTAGGTTTCTCTTGACAAAATACCTAAATCTTCAGTTTTGGGGATTGCCCAACTTATGCTTAAACCGTAAAGTTTGGAGGAGGTTATTTAAGTTTGCCTTCTACCTCCTCTTCAAGAGTTGCGCTTTTTCATGTCGCGCAGCTAAACAGAGGAACTGCGTTAACAGTTTGCTATGCACACGAAAAGCCTCTTGAGTCCTAACTATGTTTTTCATGTCCCGTAGCTAAACAGTAAAGACTGCTAAAGCCACAGGCTTGAAATACTGAAGTTCATTTTTTTATTCCCTTAAAATTAAAAGAGGAGGCTTAAGACCTGATTTTTTGATCAAGCTCTAAACATCTATAATACCAATTCTCATGCATTATTGCTATACTTGGGCGATACTTCAGTTATTAACTAATCAGCACAATCATAATCATTTTTTTGCTAATTTTAGCTAGTTTAATGTTAATTATTCTTATGTTTGCTTCTCCCGTACGGACGTTGCGTGCAACGTCCCTAAACTCCCCTACTCTGAAATAGATAAAGTTTTTGAGAAATGGTATAACTAGGGCTTGCTGATTAAATCTCAAAGCATTTACCGATAAAGGTTTTAGGCTTTTTAGGTCTGAAATACTTTGGTTTTCAGCTATTCATGCTCAAAAAGGAACGCATTTGTGGCGCATAGTTGGGCAAAAAAATTACTCCCCTACTCCCCTACTCCCGAAAAAAGACTTTTGAGCGCAAACCCTAACTATTGACCAAAACCAGGAGGTCTCAACCCGACCCTTTTAAGGGGATGAAATTAATATTCAATTCAGTATTTCAAACCTCGGGCTTTAGCTGGAAGTACTGATAACTGATAACTGAAATGACCTGCCTCTCGATAAATTCAAAATTGAGACTCAGTCTATTTATTTGATCTATTTTTTGATAAGCTCTTGATAGTATATAAAACTTTTGACCTGAGAATGGTTAGTTGGCCATTAACTAATGATGACCAATTATCAATTATCCCTTTCAATACTGCCAAATCATATTTGACAGTCATCTGTAGAAGGTAAAACTTTTATGTGAATGAATACCTCTAAGTAGTCTTTCACCAGTTATACATAAATTAACAGATATAATTGAGTAATAAATAAACAACTATAAGTAATTATACCAATAGTTGAAAGCTCAAACTATAGTATTCTCTTTCAAAAGTTCAATCAGATTGTTATATTATTAATAGGTATATTACCTATTTTATTATCTAGAGCCAAGGTCGGCGATAATCTGAACTATTTTTTTTGCGAAAGGCGCTGGAACATGAAACCATCTAATTTAAAGGAACTATATGAAACCTACTGGTTTCAAAATAACAAAATTACGAATAAAAATGATTAATACCTTTAAGGTTCCTCTGGGAAGAGGTGTGTTTTTCGCTTTTTTATGTCTAGAAAGCGCGAAAATGCAAAACACCAGATGTCGCTGTCCAGTGGCTCATGTACACCTAGGAACAGTGACTTAATAATATGAACTTTATGAGTACCGCTAAGAAAAAAGTAGAATCTCTATTAAACAAATTGCCAGATAATTGCTCCCTTGAAGATGTTCAATATCATTTATATGTAATTGAAAAAGTTCTTCATGGTTTAGAAGTAGCTGATAAAGAAAGAAAAATTACACAAGAAGAAGCTGAAGGGCTTTTGAGTAAATGGGTTATAAAGTAGTTTGGTCTTCTAAGGCTATAGATGATGTGGATGCGATCGCTTCCTACATAGCGCGTGACTCTGTTTCCTATGCTGCGGCAGTAGTCCACAGGATAATTAATGTCACTAAAAATTTGGTTAATAATCCTTTAGGGGGAGAAGTAGTCAAAGAGTTTGGGGATGATAGTTATCGACAAGATTATGCTTATAGTTATCGAGTCCTTTATAAGGTTAAAGGTGAGGTAGTGACGGTTGCTGCGGTTATTCATGGAAAAAGGTTATTAGATTTGTAGGTAAGGGCGATCAGGCTCCAATCGAATATCAGCTCAGAACCGAGTTTCAATAGAAGCTCGGTTTTCTAGTTAAGAAGGAAGAAGGAAAAAGGAAGAAGGAAGAAGGAAGAAGGTGGAAGGTGGAATTTAATAATTAATAATTAACAATTAATAAGGCGTTGCATATTTGGGGGATGATAATTAAATTTGCATCAGCTGAAAATTTTGATTTATAAGGCTAAATTGTAGGATACATCTCAAAATCATCCCTTGATAATGCAACGCCATTAATAATTACTTCTTCTTGAAAATCAGAGGATGGGTTAAAAGGGAAATTTTTTTCTTCTCTTGGTTGATTGGATATGGCGTTAACGAAGTGGCTCTGCAAGAGCGGGAGACCTCGCCATCCCTCAACCGCTTTTTTTTTATCCTTTAAAGGAGAGGCTTTAAACCCTTATTTTTCGGTAATAAGGTGGAAGTAATACCAGTTTGAAAAAAGAATGCTACAAAAAGGTAGATGTTAATCAGATATGCTGAAAAATAGCTGCTCCCATTCATTTTAGATAGTTATCTCTATTATTTATCCCTTTTTTTGAATGTTTACTTCTTCTTACTTGACAGCGCTTTTCAAGTTGATAAACCACATCTTCACAATCAAAACCTCGTAGGGACGTTCCATGGAACGTCCCTACTTTGGTCTACTGAAATGAAAACCGCTGTAATAGGATTCAGATAATACCAAAACTCATAAGGTACCGATCTATAGACTCATGTACTTTCCTTCTTACTTCTTCCTTCTTACTTCTTCCTTTAATCAGATAATATCAAAATTCATAAGGTATGGATCTATAGACTCATGTACTTTCCTTCTTACTTCTTCCTTCTTCCTTCTTACTTCTTCCTTCTTACTTCTTCCTTTAATGCGAGATAATATACTGCTTCATCACAGGTAAAATAGCAAATAAATTATCTTGTTTTGTTACTAAACAACGTCTTTTTAATGATTGTATTGCTTTCCATAAGTCTGAGTGGGAAAGTGGAAAGTCTGGAGGAATATTAGAAATATCTACTGCTGTTTCTTGACTTGCTATCCAGAATATTACTTGTTTTTCCAATTCCGACAAACACTGAAAAATTCTCTCTAATATCGGTTCTAAATCTCCTAAATATAGATTTTTACAAGATAAAAATTGAGCGACATTTCTATCACATAAATCTTCTACTGCATCGGCAATAATGTTTAACCATAAAGGATTTCCAGCATAGAGGTTAATTAAGTCTAACCATTTATCTTCATCTGTTAAATTTTTACCTTCTAAAATCGCTGTTGCTGACTTTTTTAAACCATCAAGTTTTAAAGTCTGACAATGATTATTGCCTGATGTTATTTTTGGTTGTTCTTGACTGAGGAGTAATAAACAACTTTGGTGGGATGATGTGGCTATTTGTTGAAAAAATTTACCATAATTTTCATGTTCTTCCAGATAAGTACCTGCTAATTTTCTACTAGCAAATATTTCTTGTAAATTATCAAAAATCAGTAAACAACGATGTTTACGGAGGTAATCTATTAATTGATTGTTGATGGTTTGAGAATTGGAAATTTTTTCTGGTTTTTGAGAGGGAGAATCTGTTTGAGATAAGAATTGAATAATGTTTGTTTGTAGAGATTCACAAGAGGGGTAGTTATCAATATTGCGCCAGATTATATAATCAAATTTATCTTTTATTTGTTGAATTAATTCTACAGTAAGTGTACTTTTGCCAATCCCAGTTAATCCTAATATGGTAATGATGCGAGTGTGGTTTTCTATCCATTGTTTGAGGGTGGTAAGTTGAGTGTCGCGATTGCTTTGCAACGCTTCGCGAACGCACAGGCAATATAAATCAGGAGCTTCAGATAAATCATACTTATTTTCTGGGTTAGTGTAGTTTTTATTTTGGTCGGTGGGAGTGGGAAAAGATTTGTTTTTAGGGGTGGGAGATTCTCTGTTTTCTCGACAGATATTTATATGATTATTGTTAACATTTACCCAGTCATTAGCTGTATTTGAAATATTTGAAAAGTGGAAATTTTCTAATATGGAACGAGCATTAGATTTTTTGATATTTTTTCCTAGTACATCTGACAGAAGTTTCCATAATTTTGTACCTACCTGTTTGATATGGTCGGGATGACGTTGACAATCATTAGCTATTTGAGGGTATTTTTTACCATTTAAAGTACCTTTTAATATTTCCTTTTGTAGAGAATCTAAATGTTGTTTCGTGTAGGTAAATACCAAGTTGTCTGTTAATTGTACTAAGGTATCAATATCCATAGCTATAGGTAGACTGGTAGTTTGGTTTTGCACCCTATCACTTTATCACACTTTTTCTCACAAGGAAAATCAAATCACACTTTTTGACACTAAATTATTTTGAAAAAAAATTAATTTTTACCACTAATTCACATTTTTAAAAGTGGGCAAAATAGAGATATCTGTGACTTAATAGAAGATATAGAAATCAAATATTTAGGAATAGAAAATTCCGGAACTAAAGATTTAGGTTTTGTAGTTGATTCAAAGCATTAAACATAGGAACTATGCAATGATTTGGAACCCGTTTTCTAAAGACTCTTCTGAAGGAAGTAAACAAATAACTCCCTATGAAGAAAAACGAATATTAGCTCAGTTTAAGGAATGGATGCCACGAATTCAGGTATTGCCAGAACTTCAGCCACAACTCAAGTATGATGCAATTATCAAGTATTTCGACAGCGATTGCCCACCAAATTCTACTGTTACAAAGGGAGCAATTATTTGTCAAAAACGTCCTAAAGGACAACTTTTAGGACTTATGTTTTTGGATGAAAATAACAGGTTTGTTTGTCGTCCTGATGGAACTCCTTATGGTCGTCAATTATTAGGAGAAAAGCTAGATAAAAAACTGAACAACAATTTCCGCAGTCGAGACTTGATTATTGTAGAACTTAAATCTCAAAAATCTGGTGTAGCTCAGTTTCATCAGGAGGTTGTTTCTCAATTCAGTGAATGGTTACAAGACTTCCTGAAGATGGCAGAAGTCATACCAGTTATGACCTATGAAGATGCCATCCAGTATTTTATTACAAGTCGGCCATCAGACCCAAGAGTTTAAAAGGGAGGCATCCTACGTCAACCTCATCCCCAAGGTCAATTCTTGGCACAGATGTTTTTAGACAACAACGATCAGATTGTTCATCGTCCTGATGGAAAACCTTATGGTCGCTATCTAGTGGCAAAGCAATTAGATGAAGAGCTACAAGATACTTTTGGCAAACAAGACCTAATTATTGTGGAGTAAAAAAGATGGTAGAACCAATTACAACCCTTTTAATCGGCAAATGGATTTTAACTCATTTAGGCGTTCATGGAGCTAGTGCTGCAACTGCAACTGCCGTAGGTACTGCCGCTGCAATTACAGCTGTTGGCGCTCTTATATACATCAGTTACGTTACTTTGGATACTCTTGTAAACTGGTTTCGGGCGCGTACCTCTATTGCTACGAAACCGGGAAACGTTCCTGCTAGTATTAAAATGCAGCTAAAATCTGGGGAAAATGCCCTTGTGCAGGGGGTTTTCAAGGAAAATACTGGTGATGTTGTAGAGGCTCGAACTATTAAATATGATAGCCTTCAGTCAAAAGTAAGAGAACTTCATAGTGATGGTCGGATAGTAGTTTACGAGTAGAATTAGAAACCTTTATTAGATTTGGTGGGAAATGAACACATCTCAAAAGCTACTTATTCAGGGAATTCCTGATACTGTACCTGAACCTTTAGCTGCTGTTTGTCGCTCTAGACTTTTAAGCGCAGTTAACAAACTACTTGATGAAACTGGTATTGAGAATATTCAGGTAATTGTTGGAACTCCACTTGATTCTTCATCAAGTACATTTGAAAAAAACAATTCGCAAAACGGACAAAATTATACCGAGAAAAAATCAGACCGCGACTTATCTCCAGAAGAACGTGCTAAAAGGTACAAAGCTCAAAAACCCCTATTTACTTTCGAGCAGTTAGTCATCCCTGAAAAAGTCAGAGAAGACCTCCTCTTAGCTGTTGACTTAATTCGCTTAGAGTCTAAAGTTTTCGACGAGTGGGGTTTGCGTAAAATTGAACCCTTTCCTCGTACAGCACTAAACTTTCATGGTAAACCAGGAACAGGAAAAACTCTCGCAGCACACGCCATAGCTTCTAAAATCAACCGTCCGATTTTAGTTGCTAGCTATGCTCAAATTGAGAGTATGTACCACGGTGAAGGCCCCAAAAACGTCGAGGCAATTTTTCTGGCAGCAGAACAACAAAATGCTCTGTTATTTATAGATGAAGCTGACTCCTTACTTTCCAAACGACTCACCAATGTCACCCAAGGATCGGAGCAAGCTATTAACTCTATGCGGAGTCAGTTACTTATTTGCTTAGAAAGATTTCGCGGAGTAGTCATGTTTTCCACAAATCTTGTAGAAAATTATGACAAAGCATTTGAGACACGGGTGAGAAACATAAATTTCCCCATGCCAGATGAAACTTGTCGCTGCGAAATTTGGAACAGACACCTTGTCGAAGAGCTACCTAAAGCAGAAGATGTCTCCCCAGAAAAACTAGCTCAAGTTGAAGATGTTTGTGGAAGAGATATCAAAAATGCTGTTATAGATGCAGCTATGAGAGCAGCACGTCAAGGAAAAGAAGAAGTCGCACTCAGCGAACTACTGGAGTCTATCAACTCCATTAAAAAAGCGCGAGTTAACGTTACTCCAGAATCAAGACCTTTAACTCCAGAAGAAAAAGAGGAGGCAGAGAAAAAAATCAAAGAGGCTTTAGCCAAGAAAAAGCAGGAAGCTACATCCTGATATAGAAAACGTCAAGCATTCGGAGACTATATTTTTCTCTGAATGCTTCACTTTCTCATCTGCTAATATCATGTTCGGATAATCAGTTATAATAAAATTTAAGGACTGACAGTACCGACAGTACCAAAGAAATACTCAAATTATCTTGTCTTTTCTCCTGACTCCTGTACGGGCGATTTCCGTGCCGGAATGCTCCGCAAACGCGAATCGCCCCTACGACTCCTGACTCCTCACAACAGTTATTTATAAGTATTCAACCGAACATGATATAACTCTTAAACAAGAGCCTTCCCGCAAGCGGTGCTGAAAATTTGTAGAATAGGCATCCTGCCTGTCGGAAAATATGGAAAATATCAGGAACGGGCAAGATGCCCATTCCACAAAACTATTAGAATTATCCCGCATTTATACAACGCCCTCCAAAAATCAAAAGTAAAATCAATTATTTCTACCTATTCCCTATTCCCTCTTTTCTCCGAACCCAAAACTTTAACTGCCGCTCCATCATTCAACCTTTGTATACCCGAAACAATCAAATTATCCCCAGACTGCAAACCAGACAACACCTCAGCCATATCTCCCTTAACCAAACCCAACTTAATTATCTGACGCCTTGCCTTCTGTTCTTCCCCTTCTCCCTCCAACAAATAAACAAACCTTGTCTCCCCTTCAAAACCCACTGCCGTCATTGGCACTACTAAAGCTTGACGCTCCTCCCAAATCACATTAACTTCCACAAATTGACCATCCTTTAAATTTCCAGCCCTATTATCCACATCTACTTTAACCAAAACAGTTTGAGAATCACTAACAGTAGGAGAAATAAAACTAACCCTCCCAACTCCCAAAACCTTACCTTCCGGACTCCTAATCTCCACAGGTAAACCCAATCGCAAATCTCCGCGTCGCTCCAACGGAATTGGTAAATTTACATCTAATACCTGATTTTCCGTCACACTCGTCATAGTGTCACCATCATTAACAAAATCTCCTATCTTGACAATCATATCCCCAATTACACCAGCAAAAGGAGCTACAACTACCGTATTCTCTAACTCAGCTTGCCAACTCTCTACCTCCGCTAATGCTGCTGCTACCTCCGCCTCTGCTCTAGCAATTTCTTCCGGGCGAGTACCATTTTGTAACTCCTCCAAATTACTACGAGCCTCGGCCACCTCCGCCTGTGCCCTAGCAATTTCTTCTGGGCGAGTACCATTTTGCAACTCCTCTAAATTACTACGAGCCTCAGCTACCTCCGCCTGTGCCCTAGCAATTTCTTCCGGGCGAGTACCATTTTCCAGCCTTCTCAAAATCTGCCGTTGTTGTTCCAATGCTGCTTCTAATGTTTGAATCGTAGACTCTCGATTTCTTTCCAACTGAGTCACCCGTCTTTTTGCTTCCTCTACCCTTGCCTGAGCAGCTCTCTCCTCTTGAAAAATTTCCTGAAAAGTTAACTCAGCGATCGCTCCTTCTGCTCTTAACTTTTCGTTTCGCCTAACTTGTTCACTAGCTAATTCCAATTCTGCTTGTTGTACCTCTATTTGCGCTTCTGCTTGAGCAATTTCTTCTAAAAGACTACCCGATCTAGCATTTTCTAATCGTACTTCTGCCTCTTGTACTTCTGCTTTAGCTTGAGCAATCTCTTCATCACGAGTACCTGCTCGAAGTTCAGCCAAAGTTGCCTGAGATTGTTGGAGACGCGCTCTAGCTGCTGCAATTTGTTCTGGTCTTGCTCCTCTTCTCAGTTCAGCCAAAGTTGCCTGAGATTGCTGAAGACGCGCTTTAGCTGCAGCAATTTGTTCTGTTCTTGCACCTCTTCTCAGTTGTGCTAAACCTGCTTCACTTTGCTGGAGGTTAGCTTGAGCTACTCTTAAATTAGCTTCCACATTATCACTTTTAAGTTTAGCGATCGCCTGCCCCTCAGAGACAAAAGTTCCCTCCTGTACTAAGATTTCTACTACTCTACCATCTATTTCTGGTTTGATTTTGACAGAGCGTTTTGCTTCCATAGTTCCCACAAATTCTGAGGTTTCTTGGAGGGAGGTAATTTTTATTGGTATTGCTTTAACCAAGATACTTCGTCGTCTACCTGGAGTTGGTGTTGATGGCTGCTTTGGTGTTTCATTGTTATGAGATTGCCACCATTGTCCTCCCAGAAATCCTACTCCCAGAGTAGTAATAATTACTATTGGCCACAGGAGGTTAGTAAATTTTTTATTGTGAGGCTGAGGCCACTGAGAATTTGTTTTTTTTTCTTGATATAGTTTTCTATTATTATCTTTTTTTATGGTATCTTCCAAATATTTAGTTTTGTCTTGAATTTTAGTTTCAGTTAATTTCATGTTTGACATAGTTTAAAATTTTTTATTGATTTTTTAGAACCTAATTAACGGTAATATATAGCAATCAGGAATGAGATGTGAGAATTTTTATGATAGTTAGTTTGAGCTGAAAACCTTAAAAATTCTGACTCCTGTACGGGCGATTTCCGTGCCGGAATGCTCCGCAAACGCGAATCGCCCCTACGGCTCCTGACTCCTAAGTACCACCAAAATCTTACAACTTAAATATGATTGCTATATTTGTCTATCGTATGTAAACTCCAATTTTTTGATAACTGTAGGTATTAGAGAGTGAATGCACAAGTAAATATTAAGAGGGCTAGAGTATCTAATGTTTGGTGGGTGGGGTGCCCAGAGTTAAATTTTGGTTTCGGTTCATAATTATTGCCACCTAATATCATGTTCGTTTGAATACTTATAAATTATTAGGAAGGAGTCAGTCCTCACGAGGGAAAGAGTAAATTTAGAAGCAAGAAAATTTATTATAACTAATTATCCGAATATCATATAACCCACCCTACGCCTGCATTTAATATTCCTTTGAAAAACAGTCTCTTAAGTATTAAAAATCAACAGCATATTTTTTCAGATGAATATATACAAAAGACCTCCGACAAAAGTAAAATTCAAAAATTTTTTCGTACATTTTTCTCAAAAATATCTTAAGTAGTTGTGCTTTTATGAATTTCCTAGTTGAGAGAGGGAATAGGGTACAGAAAACAGGATCAAAAAGGATGTGTCATTAATTAGTGCTTATGAACTTACCTATTTCTTATTCCCGACTTGTGCAAAAAGTCTAAGCAATTATCTTAAAATTATTATCTGAGATTAAGATTAGTTTTATCAAAAACCCAGGTTAATTAAACAACAGTCAGCTTTAATCTAAGAAGGTTCAGACATTCTTAAGTTGATTTAATTAAAGAAGGGAAAGATAAGCTTTCAGCGATCGCTAATTTATCAAAAAATCCTTAACTGAACCCCATTTAGTTTTAACCTTTAGAGATAAACAGAAAGATAGGTTTTAGCTTGGTGTCAAAATCTTCCCCAAAGAATATTACTTTATATTTAGAACAAGTAATAGACATATTTATTTTAGATCGATAAATTTTTTTGCGACTAAATAAAAATATATGACTGTAAATTAGTTTATAAACATAGCCTGAAAATTTTACTACTTTTTTTATCTAAAATCTAAAAACCCCAACGTTATAGTTATGAGTGTCTTATATGTAAGTACAACAGAAGCAGCATTTCTACTCAATATTTCTACAGGTAGATTACGATTCCTATTGAATCAAAAGCGAGTTATAGGAGCGAAAAAAGTTGGCAGACTTTGGAAGATGCCCCTCAACCATCGGGGAATGCCAGAAATTATACCTGGTCGTCGTGGTCCTGAAGGAACTTGGAATAAATTTCAAAGAGAAGCTAAAACTATTATTCATGTCCTGCGAAAGACTATAGATTACAACAGAGATAATGGAACTGCTTATCCAGCAGTTGCGGTGAAAGTGGGGGGTAGAAAGGATTATTGCCATGCTCTGAAAATTAAAGGCGATTGCCAAATCGTCTATCAACCTCATCAACCCAATAGAAGTCAAGCCGGAGGTGCCCGTTTGTGGATTGAAGTAGAACCAGAAAATATAGTAGAGCGGGTATATTTTTCAGATGGAGATTATGGTCCGCCTCCAGAAGTAGTTCAGCAAAGAGCGAGATTCAAGAATAAAAAATCAAAAGTTAAAAAGAGAAAGCCGAAAAAGAAAGGTAATAAGAAAAGAAATTAAGTAATTTATATAAATAGTTAGTTTGAGAAGGAAGATTTTTGAGCAGAGTCTATGTTCTGTTCTATTTTCTGCTGTCTAGTTTGGGCTGCTTATAAATCAAGACCAGGCCATAAAGTAATCTTGCAACCAATTTTCTCTAAATCATCCTTTAGTTTCAACTCAGAAATACCAGGAATTGACATAAATATTCTTACTCCAAAATGAGCTTGACGCACCTCTTATCCTGGATTTAACTCTTGAGATTTTTTCTGCTTTTTGCCATTTGAAAGCTTATTAAATTCACATCTTTTATTAGTGCAAGTTAGATTATTTATGTGATTTTTAATCAAATTTCCACATAACTCACATTGTAGAATCATACCATTAACGGGACTTTAGTGAAAAAATAGTAAAAAAAAGGGTATAATATATATCTG
>NZ_JBNHEQ010000112.1:0-5979 GCF_050016015.1 Dapis hubbardiae BLCC-M172 | reverse complement strand
GCATAAGTCCTGATTAATAAACATTCTTAAAGCTTTTCATAGTGTAGTTGTGTATCTTTAAGAAGGTTTGTCGAAAGTTCACTGGAAAAAGTACCTGGTTTTCAGCTCTTGATGCACGGTTCCCGAAAAATCAAAAAGTTGGCATTTCTGGCGCATCATAGCCAAAAAATTACTCCCCTACTGATTAGCTCAAGTAGGTTTTTATAGAAACAGTCATTGGTACTCAGCTTTTCAAGAGGATTCAATAATTGATAATTGATAATTACCTCTCCCTTTTAGGGAGAGGTTGAATAAAAGGAAAATAAATTCATTGTTTCTCCGGGAGCGAGTCAGAGGCTTTTTACCTTAATTATTCGGTAATAGTTGACCAAAAACATTAACAGGACTTACGCAGAGGTACTATATATAGAGTAAAAAAACTAGAACGTTCTAGTTTTGAACGCTATATAGATGGTATGGGCATAAGTCCTGATTAATAAACATTCTTAAAGCTTTTCATAGTGTAGTTGTGTATCTTTAAGAAGGTTTGTCGAAAGTTCACTGGAAAAAGTACCTGGTTTTCAGCTCTTGATGCACGGTTCCCGAAAAATCAAAAAGTTGGCATTTCTGGCGCATAATAGTATCGCAAAAAAAATACTCCCCTACTCCCCCACTCCCCTACTCCCCCACTCCCCGACTCCCCTACTCCCCCACTCCCCTACTCCCCCACTCCTAACTCCTTCTTCAATCAAAACGGTCGAACAATTACACTGAAATAAAATCCAGAATCTTGAGCATTATTGCCACGATCGTCTATATGTATCAAAGGCAAGCCATAGTCCAAACGTAGATCGATCTGTGGCACAGGTTGCCAAATCAAACCTATTCCAGCTCCGGCCAAAAATCTTTGCTCTGGTAAAAAATCATTACTGGGGTTACTACCATCATTCCAAACAGCTCCAATATCTATAAAAGGAGTAAACTGTATCAATGGCAAACCAGACTCATCCCGATAAACCGTAATTCTATCCTCAATAGAAAATCGAAAACCGTTATCTCCAGACCTGACATTTTGGCGATAGCCCCGTAACGACAAACCACCACCAATAATAAATTGTTGATATGGCAACACAGGAGTTGAGGACAACTGCAAATCTCCCTGGACAATCAATAAATGATTACTACTTAATCTTTGTACCCTTTGTACTTGGCCTAGCCAACTAAAGAAATGTCCATCAGGTTCTGGATCTTGCCTGACAGTAGCATCAAATAAACCAGTACCAATATTGAATTGCGATCGCAAAGCCCAAGCACCTAGAGGGTCTCGACGAATATAATCTTGTCCCAACCTAATTACTGTACTGCTATTAATACCATCATCCTCAGTGTCATCTGGATTGGCAAAATTAAAAAGTTCATCATTAAGGAAAGATTTTGTCCGCTGATAAGTCAAACCGAGAGACAAGGCAAATTCTTGTCTAGGATTTCTCAATATAGGTTGACGGTAACTAAACTCATATACATCTGTTGAGCCACTAATATCCAAATCCTCAAAATCTTGACCAATTCTATTACTGTTAGGTGCTGCTCTTACCTGCAAAGTACCATTCATGGCATTAATAGGCAAATTATAAATAAAGTCAAAGACATCTGATTCATCATCAAAAATTCTAGTGGTGTTATAGGATGCTACAAAAAAATCACCCCGTCCAGTTAAGTTGCGATGTAGGGCAGTCCAACCAGTTCGTTCTGAACCTACCGTTGGAGGAGAATAGTTATCAATGTTCATACTCAACTCGAAAGGATTTGTTTCTGTGACACGAACAATGAGAATACTTTCCCCTGGTGTTTGACTAGCTCGCAAACTAGCTTCAATATTTTCAAATAAAGGATTAGAGCGAAGTAACCGTAGTTGATTTTCTAGTCTAGCAGTGTCTAATGGCTTTCCCACTCCCAGGCGTATCCGACTTTTAATATAGGAGTCCCGTAATCTTTTTGTCCCTTCAATTTGGATTTCTCCTAAAATGCCTTCTACAACTTCAATCCTAACTACACCCTCGGTAATAGTTTGGGGAGGTAAAAATGCTCTTGAGGTAATATAGCCACGTTCTAAATAAATTTCGGTAATTGTATCTGCTACTTGCCGAAGTTCTAATAGAGTGACTAAACGTCCTTCTAGTGGCCCAACGAGGGTATTAATTTCTTCTGGGGTTAAAATTGTACTTCCTGATATTAAAATTCTCTGGACAGGAATTTCTTGATTTGGTTCATCTGGCAGAGGTTGGGATGGTGGTGGTTTTTGTAGTTCTTGTTCTTTGGGTGTTTCTGGTTGAGTTGGTTGGGGAAGGGGTTGGAGGAAGCGATCGCGATTTGGCTCTGGTCGGGGATTTTCTGGTAGACTATTTGGTAGTCTGGGCGGATTTGTTGGAGAATTTTGAGCATAAGTTGATTGGCTTTGAGTGACAGTATTAATCACTTCCCCTGAAGTAAGAGTGTCTTCAGTATTTTGTAACGTCTGAGTTAATTTTTGTATTTGTTTAATGTTTTTTTGTCGGGGATAAGTTTTTCCACCTGCAATTAATTTTATTCCTTCTCTTTTCCTAAGTTGAGATATTAAAGTTTTACGATTAAGGTTTTTATGTTGATGTTTATGAATTAACTTTGGAGTTAATTCTGATGTAAATTTAGATTTTTTGAATAATGAAATATTGCCTTTATTAGCTATTAGTGAAGTTTTATTCAAGAATTTATCCACATCTGTAGTTTTAGATATAGCTTGATTAGCTAATAGGCAAATAATTGTAAATGTAGTAGGAATTAATGTGATAATTTTCAACATTGCAATAATTATTATCCAGGTATTTTCTGATTTTACTTACTATCAAAAAGATAGTTTTTTTGTTTTTAATTGTATTTAATAACACCCAGAAAAAGTAAATATTTTTTAGATATAAAATTACTCAATTGTCAGCTACCAACTATTGGCTATTACCGAATAATTAATGATTAATAGTTAATAATTAATAGTTGATAGTCAATTAATTATTCATTCAACAATTCACGCCTTGAAGCCTCTCATTGTAATGAATAATGAATAATTAATAATTAATAATTAATCATGGCTATCCTAGACTGGTTATAGCTTCTTAGTAGTTTAAATGAACTTAAACCCTTAAATAGCAGAGGATTAAACCTTTAGGAAAATAGATTTTTATGTTTATTTGCTTTTTTGTATTCCTATAATCCTTGCATAGCAGTGATTATAGAGTTCCTAAGTGTAGTAATTTATCATAGCTACTCTAAAAGAGCCTTAATAATTTACACGCCATAAACAAGCATGAGATAATCTGTTCTAAATTATTAATGTTCCATTCTAGATAATTATTAATTATTAATTGTATTGGCAGTCGCCGACATGAACATTGTTAATTGCTGAACTTTGATTTTAGATAAGAGCTTTATTAATTGAACCAGTATTAAATCTTACTACAAAAGTAAGCATTTCCTCCGGAATGCTGCGCAAATAGCAGTCAGCCAGCCTCCTGCGGAGGAACTACGTTAACAGCTATATTACCTTTAAACAAAGAACTAAAAAACAATTGAGAGATTTCCCAGAATTATGTGAAAATGTAGTAGAAGTTAAATGAATGAATCAAGCATTCATTGTTATTCCTGGCAAGCGTAGCATTCCGTAAGATGAGCAAACAGCTAATAACTGTTTACCGAAAAATAAAGGTATAAAGCCTCTCTTTTCCAGGAGAAGCAAAAAAAATTTTCCTTTTATTCAATCCTCTCCCTAAAAGGAAGAGGTAATTATCAATTATCAATTATCCATTATCTATTATCCATTATTGAAGCAGGATTGAGCAGGAAATACTTATTGCTCTGCTGATTAAATATAAAAGCCTTGACAGATAAAACTAAGTGCCTTTTTAGGTCTGGAAAAAGTACGAACTTTTAGGTCAAAAAGGTGCAAAAATTTAGCATTTTTTGCTCAATATTTAGAGAAAAATCACTCTTACTATTCTTCCGACTACCTCATCTAAATTTCCCATTTCTCCTGTACGGGCGTTAACGATAGTTATGCGAAGCTAACGGCCGTTTCGCTGCGCGACATGAAACGCCCCTACGACTCCTACCATTACTTAAATATAAGTTTTTTCTGAAGCAATAGCACAAACTATTTTATTTTGTCAATAATTGTATAGTAGAAAACCTATACTTAAAAGGTTCTCTGAAAATATTTCTTCTGAATTTAACATGAATTTTGAATCATCTGAGAGTACCCAAAAACAAAATTCAAGGCCACGGACTATTAGACCAATTGGAGTAGCTTCACTGCATAGTATTGCTTTTTCTAGAGAGACTCTCTATGCTATTGACAAAAATCGTGGTTTTCTGCTAAAGATTGACCCAACAACAGATAATACCACTGTTATTAATCCTTATCAGACTGATGAATTTATTGATGTTACAGGTATTTCTATCTGGAAAGATACTCTCTGGTTAACATGGGAAAATAAAATTTATTTCTGTCTGAATGCTATTGGTAATTTATCAGAAGGACGTTTAAGATGGCAACATTTTTTCACTTTACCTTATGCTGCTGATGGAATTGCTGTTTGGGAATCAACTGTTTATGTAACTTGTCAAAAATTAGGTAAAATTATAGTTTTTGATAAAGATACTAAACAACAAATTACAGGGTTTTATGCTCCAGGAATAGGGTTTGAAAATATTACGGTTCAGGATGAAGAATTGTGGCTTTGCGATCGCGAGGAGCAGACTGTTTATTGTTTAGAAAGGGGAACTGGTAAGGTGAAATTTAGTGTATTAACTCCTTTTGAGTCTCCAACTGGATTAGCATTTTATCGCAATTTTACTACAGGGGAAAGACAACTTTATGTTGCTTATTCTGGGGATGAACTTTACATTAGAGATGACCCCAATTCGGAAAAACAGTATGAATTAAATAAGCGCGATAGAACTTTTATACATCCTCTTGATTTTTATTACAATGAACAGGAAAAATATGCTGTTTCTAATGGTTTTTTAATTGAGATGTCTTATGTTGAAGAATTAGAACCATTAGATGAAATATTTTTAGAAGATGTGGAATGGCGTATTGCTTTACCTTCGGAAACTCATCGTCAAAAAGTTAGGGAAATTTCTCCTATAGGAATGCCTTTTACTGAAGAAATTCAAGATGGTCAAAAAGTTGCTGTTTTTAGGTTTAAACCATTGCGTCAAAGTGAAAGAAGGATATTTGGTTGGAAGGCTTTATTAGAAGTTAGAGCAATTAAGTACCAAATTCAACCTTTTAATGTAGAAAATATTCCGGAAATTCCACCAGATTTTCACGATAAATATCTGGTAGATAATG
Source organism: Dapis hubbardiae BLCC-M172 (assembly GCF_050016015.1). Taxonomy (NCBI): domain Bacteria; kingdom Bacillati; phylum Cyanobacteriota; class Cyanophyceae; order Oscillatoriales; family Microcoleaceae; genus Dapis; species Dapis hubbardiae. Next base: position 617 of record NZ_JBNHEQ010000112.1, on the reverse strand, counting down.
ATAATTTGGCAATGGATAAAGAGATAGTTATTCGAGCTGCGAAAGATGCTGTTTTCAGAGAAAATAATCTATTACGTCAACTTTTGAAGATTCGGAATTATGTTTATGACCAACTTTCTTATGGAGTAACAGCTAAGATTGATACTCCCGATATTGTGTTGGAAAGAGGTATTGGTTCTTGTGGAGAATATGTAGGATTATTGTTAGCTTTGGCACGATTAAATGGTATTGCTTGTCGTACAGTAGGTCGTTATAAATGTCCGGCTTTTGCTGATAGAAAAGGTGTGCCTTTGGAGCCAGAGTTTAATCATGTATGGTTGGAATTTTATCTACCTGGTTTTGGTTGGGTTCCTATGGAGTCAAACCCTGATGATTTACAGGAAGGTGGTCCTTATCCGTTAAGGTTTTTTATGGGGTTAGCTTGGTATCATGTAGAAATTGGTAAAGGAATTAAGTTTGAAGTTATGAAAAATAAAGGGGTTCCTGTTAATAAGGAAGAAGTTTCAATTGGTAATTTAGCAATTAATCATGTTAGATTTACAATCTTAGAAGAGTTATCTGCAATGGATAATTGATAATTGATAATTGATAATTGATAATTGATAATTGATAATTGA
>NZ_JBNHEQ010000111.1:0-1293 GCF_050016015.1 Dapis hubbardiae BLCC-M172 | reverse complement strand
CCTAAATTTTTCCAGCCTGGTACTTGCCAATCTTCACCACAGATAACCAGACTGCCGTTAGTGCTACATCTCTTGTGTTGACCGTTGCATATGGGACAGTTATCAGGGAGTCCTGCTAATTTTCTTGTCTGTTTTAACCCCTCACGGGCGTTTGATTTGGTGTAACGAGAGTAGTAGCCGACTACAGCGGTATCGTATTTATCAATGCGTTGCAACTCCTGATACCCTACCCTTGCTGCTTTTTTAGCTTCTGCTAACTGCTTTCTGTGAGCGGTAAGAGCTTTTGCTTCTTCAGTAGACATATACCTTGCCTGGTCTACAGTCGGTACTGATTGAATGCCTTTCCAATTAGGAGTATGTTCAGGTGAAAATCGACCTAAAGCGCCACCTGTAATAATTTCATCTTTATTGATGGCATGATTGCCGTTCCCGATTGCAGATGAAGATTTTTCAGTAACTTCACCTTTAAAGTATTTACTCAGTAATCCCATAGTTATTGTTGTTTTGATTGCTTTGCTTGAATGTACTCGCTGTAACTAACGGTACTGAAACTAGCAAGAGTGCTAGCATTAAACCCGCCAGGAAGGCAGGCTCTATAATTGTGTTAACTCGTGTCTTCATCGCTTTTCTAAAGATGCTAGTTTGATTTCTACTTCGATTTCGGTGAAACCGCTCTTATTAAAGTCAATGGGTGATGAAATGATGTAGACGTGCTTACCTACGGTAATTTCAATGAAAACTTGCTGATAGTTTCTAGGTTTGTTCAAAATTCCGTAGGTGTTGCAGTCCAAGGTTTCGTAGGTTACAGCCATCATCCTATATGTGGAGCTGATGGTAGCCCTGGGAAAAACATAGATTCATCTAAATCCAATGATTCCAGTTTCTCATCCTTCTCTTTGAGGATTTTCTCTTGGATAATCATCCGAGCTTCTTCTTTATAATCAGTGAGGTATTTCTTGTAAGCGATACCCCATTCAATGGCATCTTTCCTCGCTTGGATGCGAGCGTTATCAGTATTATCGGATTGTGATTGCTTAATCGCATCATTAATTGACTGCTGTTGCTTCACATTCAACTGTTGTATAATTGCCCCGTTGTTCGTTGTCATAGGTGGTTGTTTCTCCTAATAAGTCAATGACTGTATTCAAGTGATAGACTGCTTGTGCCCTACCTCTAGTCGCTGCTAGGAAACGGTAAGCTACTATTGCTTCACAACTTTTGCGGTCGTAACCCTTGTCATATTTAAAGTGAGTAAACCCTTTAATCTGACATTGTGATAGTAATTGAACATCT
>NZ_JBNHEQ010000110.1:1882-16270 GCF_050016015.1 Dapis hubbardiae BLCC-M172 | reverse complement strand
TCTATTGCGTATATAGCAATAAGAATTTTTGCTTACTCTGAGATTTAGGAAATTATTCCTATTGCGTATGCAGCAATAAGAATTTTTGCTTACTCTGAGATTTGGCAGTCAATACTTTTGGGGGTTTGGAGGTTTGAAGAGGTTTTGGAGACCAAACCCCCACGAAATTCTGAACTCCTAACAGCAACCTGATATTTTGTAGTAATATTTTTGGAAATTGATATAAAATTTTTTACCTAGTTTCATGTTTGAGTAATGGCAGGAGTAAATGAGTCTTTTAGTCTTATAATCACTAATTATCTTGACTTTCTCTTATTCCCTAAATTTATTTATCTGGTTTACTTCTTCCATTGTCAGCATTCAGCCATTAATTCATTGCCTTTTGAGCAGGAATTAGTATTGATAGATTTAAGGATAATTAAAAGTATTGGAAAAAAACTAATCTTGAGGAGAGAGAGTGTATATTCATTATTTGTGAAACAGCTAAAAGCTGAATGTTTACCTTCCATTTTTCCTCTTCCTTGCTCAAAACAATGATAAATTTTGCCGAAATCAAACCTCAAGTCAACCCTAAATATTCTTTTGTCGGAATTGAAAAAAAGAGAGGTAACTTAATTTTTCATTTACCAAAAGGATTTACTGAGTACGATCCAAATATTGATAGATTCGACTTTAAGTGTGAATTGTTTTTCAAACTCTATAAACTCCTGAAAATTATCCAGAAAATCTATCAAGAAAAAGGATATTTACAGAAAAATATCAAAGTTAATGACCGTGACGGTGTACTGGAAGAAGAAGCGGGAAAAGAAGTTGTCGTGAACGATAATCAAGAAAGTATTTTTTATAGTAAACTTGATGCCTTAGATAATATCTTAGATATCTACGATGAATTAAAAATATTAGCACTTGTCTCCCGTCTCAGTAAATCTAAAACAATAGACTATAGTAAAATTCATCGCTATCTTCATAAAGCTATTTTCCTAAATAATGGTGCAATATTTATAGATTCCATTGACGTACCTAGACAACAAATATCTTATGAAGCTTCTGATATTGTGGCAATGTATTGTTATTTATTTAGTGAGATTCAGCAAAAATTAGGGGAAAGTGTGAATCCAGAAATTGCTGCTTTATCTACTAGGTTTCGGGAAAAATATATTGGGGATGAATATAGCTTGTTTAGCGAAACTAATTATCCGTTAATTATTGATACTTTACAAGATGCTTTACAAAAAATTGATAAATATACGCCGTTGAAAGATATAGATTATTGGGATTTTTATGATGCAATTGAGAAATTTTTATTCGGAGAGTTAGATGACACAAAAGACGGCAAAATTTGGGGATTTAATAATTTTCATAGTGTTTGGGAAGGAATTTGTTTAACTTATTTGCTCAAACAGATAAATTCATGTTTTGTCTCTTATATGAATAGTCGATATGTTGCCTCAGAAATAATTGCTCATTTGAACTATAAAAACAGAATGATCGATCTGAGTAATATTTTCCACGTCAACGGTAAAGAGATTTTTCCCGATGCTGTAATTCTTTCATTTCAGACTAAAGATAACTCCTCAAACTCCGCACTTTTAGATTTAGTTTCATCTAAGACTTCATATCAAATTGAAAAAGTCAAAAATTGGAACGACCTACGCTACTACACCAGCTTCAAATGTAATAAATATCAATTAAAAATTGCCTCTGTTCACCAAAACCCTGAACTAGAAAATCATACCTTTAAAGAGCTGGCTAAATTCTGCAAACTTGACGGAGATATACTAACAGTTAATTCTTTGCCAGAGCGGTTTTATTCTTACTGGGAAATATTGGATGATTTTAATCTCGAACAATTACAAATGATGGAAAATTTGAATCATGTATTTTATCTGGCTCTGAAATTTGGCATCTTATCCCCCCACAGATTTTTTCAACGCTTCATTAATTATGTATTGGGGTCTGAATCTCTGCTCAAAGACAACATATTTTATCTGTCATTATTTCGGGATAAAGATAGACTTCGGTCTCTCAAAGAAATTAATCAAAGCTTTGGCAGTTTCTTGCAGAAAGTTATGACCAAAATTTCTATTAAGGTGATTGATATTAAATATGCCAATTTTGACTATTATCTCAATCCAGTCAACCGAGAAGAAATTAAAAGTAGAAGCATTAGAAAACAGTTTGTCTATGAATATCTGATTCAAAATTATCTGGAAAATCATCAAAATACCGTCAAAAATTGGAGTATAAATAGTGAGTTTTGGCTGCCTATTTATAGGAAAAATTTACCAGTGCTGACTCCTGCTAATAGATATATGGATAATTATGTGAAATTAACAGGGGTTAATATTATCAAAGTTATTGATAGTTATATTGAGAGTTAAAGAAGTCAGAAGTTATTTTATTTCGCGATGAAAATCATCGCATTTAAAAGCCGACCGCATTGCTGCGATCGGCACCCTGATTTTACTCTTCTTCTAAGTGCGAATTGTCTGGATGATCTTTGACCTGTTCCAAAAGGTGGATAATTTCTGTTTCCAAAGCAGTGAATTTGTCTAAAAGGTTGGCCTTTTTTTGCTTGTGTTCCTCCAACCTTTGTTCCAATAGTTCGCCATGAGTATCTACATAATCAATAGCGTCCTTCATTGCTTCCCGGAACAGGCCAAGGATTCCCCCAATAATCCAATAGATTGAAGCTCGTCCCACGCGGTCGTCCACTTCTCTATCAATTCGCTTCGGCTGATATTCAGTGCCACTGCGATATGTTGTAGTCGTTCCTTTGTTTCTGGAGTGACCGTCAAGTTTAATTGCTCCTTCTTGTGAAGGTATTTGGTTTTTCTTCCCATTTACTTTTTCTTTGCCCATAGTAAGCACTTAAAAATATTTTACTTAACTACTTGACATAATTATGAGCGCTTTTTATTATGAAAATAATAAAAAATAAACGCTTTAAAATAAGTGGGTGAGGCTCAACCCAATCATTAACATTGTGAAGTGTTCTTAGATTCATTAATGGTTATTTTCATTTGACATCGAATCGGTATTTACCTCTGGAAGTTGGGCGGTATTCTCCTTCTTTTCCCAACTTCCCTTCCTTAGAAACTAAAACTCACACTCTTGACCAATGATAAGCAACATTTTTAACCACGGCTTTGAAATGCCTACATCTGACATGGAATTCCCTAGTTGGGCTGATACTTTTGTTAATACTTGGCTAGAATTATTTTGGGATGAAACATGGAAAGGTGAGGATGAGGCGATCGCCATATTAGAGCGAGAAATGATAGGGGCTAGATACTCCTACATCAAAGAGGGCATGATTTTGAAGGCTTTTCAGCTTTACAAATGGTACGAGCCAATAGGCTTTAAATCTTTCAAACAATACTGTGAGAAACGGTTAAAAAAACCCATTTTTTACGCCAAAAAAACCATTGAAGCTGCTCAAACTGCTTGGCGTTTGCTGACGGAAGGTTTTACAGAATTACCGGACAATGTAAGCCAGGCCCAATCTTTGAGAAGTTCAGCCCGTCGAGTGTCCCAAGAGTGTGATGAGACTGTTAGTTGTTGGGAAAAAGTGCTGGAAACTTCCAAATCTGAGGGGAAACCTTTAACTGCTAACTATATAGAAAGAACTGTGACTGGGGAGGAGTTAAAACCAATGGCTAATGCCAAAATTCCCAGAAGTGACTGGGATAAGTTGGCCAAAAAGGCTAAAGACATGGGTAAATCTACCCAAGAATTATTACACGAAGTTGTTAAAGATTATTTAGGGGGTGAAAAAGATTTAAGCCCGGAGCCAGAAGACTCCGAGCCTAGTGAAAATACTAAAGTAGAACCAGCTAGCCCAGAGGTAGAGGCTGCATGGACTAATGACCTCAACCTCTTGCTTCAAGAAAATTCAGTGACAAATCAAAGATATTATGACGCACCCCCAGACGATTGAGCAATACCGCAAGTTTTTTAAACGGTTGGGTATCTCTCGCTTAGAGATTAGGGAAAAATATGGTGATTTGAGAAAGCGCGAGACTTGGGAAAAGGCTATTGTACCGTTGGCGTTTAGGGAACTGGAGGTTTCAGTCGAGAGATTATTTGGGGAGTAGTTTGGGAAGTGATCGCTCAATTTCGTAAGGGACGAATGGCATTTGCCCCTAACAAATAATATCAAATCCGGTAGTATCGGTGTAAAAAGAGTATGGGAAGTGTAAAAAGAGTATGGGAAGTGTGGGAAGTGTGGGCAGCTTTGGTAATAGTTGAAAATAGAACATTTTTTTCTACCGAATTAAGCGGATTTGATATAAGGTGGCTCTGCGTAAGTCCTGATATCATGTCCGGTAGCATCGGTCTTGTATAGGGAAGGTAAGGAAGAAGGAAGAAGGAAGAAGGAAGAAGGAAGAAGAAGGAAGAAGAAGGAAGAAGAAAGAAGGGAGAAGGAAGAAGCTTGAAAAAAAGGAAAAAGATTACATAAGTGTAGATATTTCGACAGCTTTTACACAAACGATACCAACGGACATGATATGAATTATTAATTACAGGACTTACGCAAAGGTACTATCTATAGAGTCACAAAACTATTGCGCCATAGTTTTAAACGCTATATATATGGTCTATGCGTAAGTCCTGAATTATTAATTATTAATTAAATTACCGATCGCCTCTACAGACAATTCTTCAATATTATTCAAAACTACTTTTGCTCCTGCTTCCCTTAACTTAGTAGTATAAGCATCTTTTCTTTCCTCGTTCTCCTGTACATGGGGAGGCAACACACCGACACCAACCCAAATTCTCGACGGCATCTTTTCACGAGCATTCTCCACCGTATACATATCTCCCACCGTATCCCCAGCATAAATTACAGGTAGATTTTCTGCCAAATCATATTGTTTTTCCAACTGCTCCACTACTCCAAACAACCCAGTCGGGTCAGGTTTTCCCGGTGCATCCTCCATCGCCACCACAACAGGAGAACTCAACTCTAACTTTCCCTCCAAAACATAAGCAGCTTCAGCTCGCATCGCTCCACTAAAAAATCCCCAAGAAAACCCTGCTACAGTCAACTTCTCAAAATAACCAGAACTTACCAATAAAGGTTCCGAACAAATATAACCATTCCAGTTATCCTCATCTAAACCCCGATAACGAGACTGAAAAAAAGCTACTAACTTTTGATAATCTAAATTCACATCCTCCCGTTTTTGACCTTGCCTCTCAAAATACCGATAAACTAACTCCCGCGAAGCCTCCCAATCATTATTCCAAACACCCTCAGACTTAAGCTGGTCAATATCTGCCAAAGTGGGAGAAAATGCACTAGATGTACAATGCTCCACCGTATCGGCGATCGCCCGTCGATAAGACCCACCCACATCCCGAATCACACCATCAATATCGAAAACCAAAATTGCTCTATTCATCATTAAATTTTTATGGTAAAATGAAATTTTGTGTGTCTAAAGTTTGAAAATTAGCCTAAAATTGGCTCAGGAGGTAAATTGTCCAAGTTTATACTAAAAGTAGTCTGGTTAGACGATAATGTAGCACTTGCTGTAGATCAAGTGGTAGGAAATGGTACCAGTCCTTTAACTTGTTACTTTTTCTGGCCTCGGAATGATGCTTGGGAACAACTAAAAACGGAAATGGAAGCCAAGCATTGGATTTCCGAAGTAGACCGGGTGGATCTCCTGAATAAAGCTACTGAACTAATTAATTATTGGCAAGAAGAGGGTAGAAGACGACCACTTTCGGAAGCTCAGGCGAAATTTCCAGAACCAGAAATAGTTTTTGCAGGTACTAATTAATGAATTTAGAATTTAGAATTCTGAATTCAGAAGTTAATTTAGAATATTTAGAAGGTTAACTGAATAATTAGTAATTAATAATCAATTTAATGAATTTAGAATTCTGAATTTAGAATTCTGAATTTAGAAGTTAAATGAAGTCAGAAGTTAACCTAAAATATTAGAGGGTTAACTGAATAATTAGTAATTAATAATCAATAATTGAGTCTTATATGTCTGGGGAGAATTAATTAAGTCAGAAGTCAGAAGTTAAAATTAACTTAGAATATTATAGGACTAACTAAATTCTCCAGCCTAGACAATTATTAATTATTATTAATTAAGGCAGAATCTGCTAATGAACCAGGAACAGACATTACCAATAAGCGACCAACTGCCACTTGTAACTTCGCCAGATATTCTCAAAAAAGCTATTGTATATAAGCTTGATAGCTATATTTCAGGTCGTGGCGAGTTGGTGCTTCCTTGTCTGCCTGGTATGCTCGACTATTATATAAATATTGTAGAAAATTTATTCTCTCATCTGGGTAGACCAATGCCCACTGAAAGAAAATTACAATTACGTCAAATGATGGAAACGAGGTTGACAGAAGGGTTTAATACTTCTGCAACTTCAATGTTAGTTATTCAATATGAATTAGTGAAGCCTCCCAAAAAAGGTATAGCTTGTCAAGTAACTATTCGTACTCCAACTTTAGGAGAGCAGTATAAGTCTTGGATAGAGAAAAGAAAGCCTCCTTTATTTGGTTCTCATCCTGATGCTAAAGTGTTAGCAACTGTTGGAGAATTTGGCAAAAATTCTGTCTTGAAAATATTAGATGTGGGAGGAGGAACAGGTAGGAATGCTTTACCTTTGGCGCGAAAAGGTCATTATGTAGATGTTTTGGAGTTAACGCCTGCTTTTATTGAACAGTTACAAACAGCGATCTCTACAGAAAATTTATCAATGAATGTGATAGAGGGAGATATTCTTGAACCACTGACAAGGTTACGACCAGCTTTTTATCAGTTAGCGATCGCCACAGAAGTAGTATCTCATTTTCGGGATGTAGATGACTTGCGGTTATTTCTAGCAAAAATGTCTGATGTTATTTGTTCTGGTGGTTTACTTTTATTCAATATATTTTTGACAGTAGATAAATATGTGCCAGATAAATTAGTGCGAGATATGGCACAGTTATGTTGGTCAAGTTTGTTTACTTCTGAAGAGTTGACAATAGCAATAGAAGGTTTACCCTTAGCAATTGTTTCTAATGAGTTAGTCATAGAATATGAACGTCAGCATTTACCAGAAACAGTATGGCCTCCCACAAGTTGGTTTGAAAGTTGGGCGACTGGTAGAGATATATTCCCTTTAGCGAATGGTAAACCACCTCTAGAGTTACGGTGGATATTATGTCAGCGGGTCTAGCAAACCATCAATGGGAGTTTTCAGCTTTTGTAAGCAGATCTTTTTTTTACTTGCTCAATAAGTAATTTATTTATTCTCCTTGTTGTAAAATAAGCGGTAATCTATCTTCACCCCGGCAATATTAGGATATTTCAAAGCCATGAGGAATGCCATCAGAGTAGCAATTGATGAAATGATTAATTCCATTGTTTTGATGGGGGGTTTATTGAATTTTTACTACTGACTAAGGTTAGACAATTTTCATTGCTTAGACAACAGATTTAGCTCTAACTAGCCAAGCAGAAATAACTAGAAACATTACGATAACTAATATCTGATATTGTATCATTCCAGTAATTACTCGAAGAAACTTTTATATATTTTTCAAATTGATTGTTATAATAGAGAACTGAAGCAAAGATAAACTGAAAAAAATAATGCTAAAAACCCTTGAATTTGACGACTAAAACTTTCGTGAATGAGACTTTAGTCAAAAAGACCAAAATGAAAATATATAGGAGTTTTTATTACAAAGAAACTTTGCTTTAAAGGCAGAGGGAAATAGAATATATTCGGTAAAATTAACCGAAAAATAGGAAGGAAAAATTATGGAAATACCCACAATATATTTACCACCAGTATTAGAATTAAAACTCGACCTTACAAAAGAACAATTTTGGCAACTATGTCGCGAGAATGACGATTTAAGATTTGAACAAACGGCAAATGGAGACTTAATTATCATGCCACCTACTGGCAGTAGTACAGGTAAAATTAATGCTGATTTAATCTATCAACTAATGGCTTGGAGGCGTCAAAATAATTTAGGGGAAGTATTTGATTCAAATAGTGGTTTTTTGCTGCCCAACGGAGCTAAACGTTCACCGGATGCTTCTTGGATTAAGCAAGAACGTTGGGATGCTTTGACATCAGAAGAGCAAATTTATCTTGCTCCTATATGTCCTGATTTTTTAATTGAATTAATGTCACCAACTGATTCACTCTTAAAAACAAGAGAAAAAATGCAAGAGTATATAGAAAATGGCGCTGAATTAGGTTGGTTAATTAATCGAAAACAACAACAAGTAGAAATTTATCGTCAAGGTCAAGAAGTAGAAATATTAGACAATCCAAATATAGTATTAGGATAAAATATTTTACCTGGATTTATTTTAGATTTAACAAAAATTTGGTAAATAATAACAGAAGTTTTTAGCATAGTAATATCAATTAAACAAATAGAAATATGACCAAATAAATAAGGTTTCAAGCCTCCCCTTTTAATTGGATAAAAAAGAAAATAAGGAATAAGCGAAAGTTCAATGTAACTTCCCTACAAAATATTGAATAACTTTTTCTACCTGAAAAAGATAGGACTATCAATCAAATATAAATCTAGAAAGTTTACCTAATGTCAACACCATCGACGCATCAAGGTTGGAATATTACTGAAGAACAAAGAGAAATTTATAGACAACGTTCAAAAGCATCTAGTCGTGCTAAAAAACAAGCTTTAAATGGAGAAGGGCAAAAACCAATACATCCTATTAATATCCCTAATCTAAATCCTGAAAAGTTGATGCCACAAATGCCTAAAAATAGATGGCGAACTCTCTCATTATTTAGTGGAGGTGGTGGTCTTGATCTTGGTTCTGACCGAGCAGGTTTTACTCATATTTCCTCCTACGATATTCTTGCAGAAGCTAGTAATACTTTGCGTAATCTTCGACCAGACTGGCAAATTTTTTCAGGTGAAAAAGGAGATGTCATTTCAGTGATCAGTTATCAGTTATCAGTTAGCCTCCTCTGGAGGAACTGCGTTAACAGTACCTCCTATTGAATCATCCGGATTAAAATACTAAATTTTATTCTTTTCATCCCCTCAAAAGGCGAGGCTTTAGACCTTATTTTTTGGTTATAAAAGTAGATTTTCGTTCTGATAATGGCTCGGTTGATATTATCCATGAGGGTCTACTTTTTCAGGTTTTTTCTGTTGCAGGTCGTCAAAAAGGTAAGGAAGATAATCGCGATATGTTTCCGGAATTTATTCGCGCTGTACTGGAAATTAAACCTCTAATATTTGTGGCAGAAAATGTTACTGCATTGGTAAGTAAAAAGTTTAGCAAATATGTGGAATAAGTTATTGAATATCCTTTAGCTTCTCACTATAAAATTACGAAATTTATTTTAAATGCTCCAGATTTTGGCATGCCTCAAATTAGAAAGCGAGTCTTTTTTGTCGGTTTTCGGGATGAAAAATATTTAGCTAAATATCAACCTCCTCAGCCTACCCATTATTGGCATCATCTACCAAAAAATCAATCTACACAACCAATTCAACTAAATCTTTTTGATAATTGTGAAACTTCAGAAAAATTACAACGTTGTATGGGAACTCGTGAAGCTTTAGGATTACCAAATATTGGATTTGATGCTTTATCACCTACTCTCAGAAGTGGATTAACTGGACCCCGCCATACTACCTCTATTTTAAGTAGTGTTTCTGCACAAAAAGTTTGGGGAAAATTACATATTTGGCCGAACGGAGTAGCTGAAAATCGTGAAAAAGCACATTTATTTGTAGCCAAAAATAATCATTTTCGGTTATCTGTTCCTGACTGTGGAATTCTCCAAGGTTTTCCTGAGTCTTGGCAATTTTCTGGTGCAGTTTATCAAGCATTAGGTCAAATTGGTAATGCTGTACCACCTCCTATGGCTTATCAAATAGCATTATCTATTTTAGGGAATAGGGAATAGGGAATAGGGAGAAGTAATTGATAAATTTATGGAGAATAATTAATTTTTTCTGGATTTTTGAAGAGGTCTAATGGTAAAGTATTTTGTTGAATAGTTTCCGTTATAAGTTCTCTTAAACGTTGACCATAAAGTGATAATTAATAACTAATAACTTATATAGCAATATGAAATGATTTGTGAGAAAAAATTGTAGGGGTTTTGTCTCCAAATCCCTTGATGCTTGGGTTTGGAAACTAAACCCCTACGATAAAATCTTACAACCTATTTAGGATTGCTATAACTAATAACTAATAACTAAGAACTGATAACTGAAATGACATCTATCTCTTAAAATTGAAAGCATTCTTTCAGGAGATTAGCCAAATTATAAATCCATTTTATTTCGGTATTCTTGGATTGTGTATTGTCTTTTTTGCAGATTCTGAGCATCTTCGACTGTATAAACTTCTTTTTCCACAACAATTTCATATAGTAAAGATATGCTAATTAACTCTGGTATTAATTGAGCAAGTTTATAATCTGATACAACATAATCTGATTTTTCACTAATCCAAGGAGTCATCATTTCAGGGGAAGCATACAAGCAATATTTTAGGGTTTTACCACCTTTTTCATAGAAACCAAATAACCAATGTTTTCCCCTCCATTTTTTAATATGTTCCGGTCCAAAATCTCTAACTGTAGTTACAGAAGTCTTTGTAGTTGATTTTAATTCAAAAGGAATTTTAAGTTGATTTAAAGTCAAGATTGCATCTGTACGACTGCGACTTAAATTGACTGGTCTTTCTAAGTTAAATAACTGGATAAGTTCATTTTCTCGACTATCATCTTGTACTGTCATTAATTAACAATTGGCAGAAATAATTAATTTGATAAATATAATGAATTTTAGTAAGTAGAAAAATACAAAAAAACACAAGTATGTAAGGCAGTCAAATCATCAAAACCATCTTCCATATTACTTTTTGCCTCTAGCATGAATGACTGTGATAAAGATAATTTTTCATACCCACCTACTTAATTTTGCTTTAAGCACAAAAATAACTATGACTAATCAGCTAAAGTAACCAATTTCCCAGGGTTGAATGAATCAAAAAATTAGACAGTTCTCCAGACTTCCATAACTCTTGTAGACGTGTTCCATGATAACCAAATAAAACAAGAAAACAAAAAATCTGAAACTGACTATTTTGAATTAAACGTATATAAAATACTTGGAACTTTCGATTATTTATTAATTCTAAAACCAGATGTAAAATTGCAACTAGAAACAAAGCAAAAAATATAAGCCCAAATAAATGATAAGCGATCGCCTGACTAAAATCTCCTCGTGCAACTGCCATTAAAGAGCGAGTCAAACCCCACCCAGGACAAGGAATACCAATATAACGTAAGAGTGGGCATCCTAGAAATGGTATTTTTAAGCCTAAATTAAATAGGTAACTACCAATAATAGGAATAAGAGCGATCGCCAGATAAATATATCGTTGACTTCGCTCTTTATTAGATAAATTTTCTGAATACTTTTCCATTCAATTTCTTTATCGACTACGCAAAAAATCCCAACTAAAACAAGTTAGATAAATTAGAATTGTTGCCATTTGTTGAAATATGACTAATTCGACAGTTTTGACCAAGAAATTCGTCTCTGATTGAGAATAACTAACCATCGATACTCCTGCCATAATCGCAATGAGAATCAAAAAAATTATTTTTCTGTACTTAAGTTTAAGCATTGTTCAATTTTTTCCTATTATTAATCATATTTTAGGTCAATGCTACATATCCAAAGACAAATAAAACTGCACAAGGAATGATACATATCAACAGTAACCAGGGAGATTTTTCCAACTTCTTGAAAATTCTCACCCAAGCCATAATTAATTTAATCGAAGCAATAATATTAATACATGGAATACAAGATAAAATTGTCCATAAAACAGGATTTTCCTCATCAGCAGCTTTGAAATTAATGTATGTACCTAAAATCGGAATCCAAGCAAACCAGGCATTTTCAACATTTAATTTTTGGTAAATCTTATAGCAGAAAAACGCCATTATTAAGTATCCAATGAGACCACTTCCAACTTGAGTTGGTTCTACCTCTGGTACTTCTGGTAGTTCAGTTGTTGCTTCCTGTGCCAAGAAAATTGGTAACATCATACCAATAGCTGAATTAACCCATGAAAATTCACTCAGATATAGCATTTTTCCTCATCCATTAAAATTAATAACAATTGAGATTTTCATCTATAACTAAGCAAACTTTAATCGTCAAAATATTATAAGCATCAAAATTTTGTTTTTTTTAAAGAATTTGAATTATATATACCTAGCTTTAAGTTGAACTAATTTAATAATTAAACGTAAGCATTTCCTGCGGAATGCTGCGCAAACAGCCGTCGGCTATTAGCTATTAATTTTAGGAATGTAAAAGCAACCTTTGAAATTGAGAAACAATAAAAAGTTACTGCCAAAGTCCCTTTCCCTAACCTTAGAAGTAAATTATTCATTATTAATTGCTGTTAGCTGACTGCTAATAGCTGAATCCTTACAATTAAACAAATCATATTTTCTGAGGAAAGACTCAATATTTTCATAAATATTGAGATTTTCACTATAACTAAATTCTCCATGACCACCCCCTGGAATAGTTAATAATTGATTCGGTACATTAGCTTGATTAAGTGCTTCGTGAAATCTTACTGCATGATTATATGGCACACTTAGATCGGCATCACCGTGAACAGTAAAAATAGGCGGAAGTTGAGAATGTACATAATTAATTGGAGAAACACGTTCCCCTATTTCCAAGCGATCGCTCTGGTTTCCCATCCATTCCAAAGCATAATCATGAACATTTGCTCCCTCTAGCAAATCTTTGACATCAGTAACACCATACCAATTAACTATTGCTGCCACGTTTAATTCCTCATCACCTTCGCAAAAAGAGTCAAAACCAACATCAGGAGTTAACAAAGCAGTTGTCATAGCTAAGTGACCACCAGCAGAAAACCCACTAAGAATAATTTTTTCAGGATCGAAATTGTATTGTTGAGCATTCCTCATCACCCAATCTAAAGCACACCGACAGTCTGCGACGGCAGCAGGTGCTAACGACTGTGCTGCCAAACGATATCCCACATTAACAACGGAAAAACCGATTTTCAGATATGGCAATAAAAAAAACAGCTCTACTTCTCTGGGGCGACCTACCCAACCTCCACCATGAATAAATATTACTGTTGGTTGTGGTTTAGGGGCTAGAGACTGATAAATGTCTAACTGTAAATTGTAATTATTAACAGTCAAATATTTAATATTTTTGTGAATCTGATAGTTGTTAAAAAATGCCAGTATTTCAGCAGCAGGATTTGACAGTATTTTCCAAACATTAATTGGCAGAAAGTTATAAGCAATAAATACTGCTTGATATGAGACTTCAGATAGATATTTTTTCAACATTATACTGACTGTTAATGGAAGGTTATTCTCTAGATTTTAAGTTAATATTTTTAGGGAACCTTTGTCAAGGTTACTTGATACTTTCCACAGGCGACTCTAGTCTACATTTTGCCAAATCAAGAAATTAATAAGTTGCCGAAAAACTCTAAACAATTATCACCCTAAAAACCAAATATCGTAATTCTAAATAGGTCGTAACAAATCAAAAAGTAAATAAAAAAACTGAAACTCCTACCTGTTGCCAGATGAGCTATTCCTTAATAAGCAGTAATATTTTTGACACTAATAAAATAAGATTGCTATAGCAGTAATTAGTAATAGATTTTTTTTCTAATTTTCATCATTTGTGCATAGGTGTAAAAATCCTTGTCTTCTCCGACTGCTTCCTCCTTACTCTAATTTACATTTGTCAAAATCAAGAAATTAATAAATTGACGAAAAACCCTCAACAATTATCACCCCAAACACCATTTTTAGTCAGAGAATTTTCTTGGCAATATTCATCATCGGTTTCTTCCTGTAAAATCCTCTTCTTGCCAGAATTATTCAAATCACCTGCTACCCTATTTCGCCAAATCAAGAAATTAATAAGTTAGCGAAAAACCCTCAACAATTATCATCCCACCAACCACTTTTAGTCAGAGAATTTTCTTGGCAATATTCATCATCGGTTTCTTCCTGTAAAATCCTAGTCTTGCCAGAATTATTCAAATCACCTACTACCCTATTTCGCCAAATCAAGAAATTAATAAGTTGACGAAAAACCCTCAACAATTATCATCCTAATAACCACTTTTATTCCGAGAATTTTCTTGGCAATACTCATCATCAGTTTATGCTAATAAAATCCTGATATTGCCAGAATTATTCAAATCACCTACTACCCTATTTCGCCAAATCAAGAAATTAATAAGTTGACGAAAAACCCTCAACAATTATCATCCTAATAACCACTTTTATTCCGAGAATTTTCTTGGCAAT
>NZ_JBNHEQ010000110.1:0-1782 GCF_050016015.1 Dapis hubbardiae BLCC-M172 | reverse complement strand
CTAATAACCACTTTTATTCCGAGAATTTTCTTGGCAATACTCATCATCAGTTTATCCTAATAAAATCCTGGTCTTGCCAGAATTATGCAACTCACCTACTACCCTATTTCGCCAAATCAAGAAATTAATAAGTTGACGAAAAACCCTCAACAATTATCATCCTAATAACCACTTTTATTCCGAGAATTTTCTTGGCAATACTCATCATCAGTTTATCCTAATAAAATCCTGATATTGCCAGAATTATGCAACTCACCTACTACCTTATTTCGCCAAATCAAGAAATTAATAAGTTAGCGAAAAACCCTCAAAAATTATCACCCCAAAAACCAATTAGCACTAATTAGTAATAGATTTTTTTTCTAATTCTAATCGTCCCTAAATCTGTGTAAAAATCTTTGTATTGCCAGAGTTTTTCCTAATTTTAATTCTCTGTGTATCCGTAGCAAAATCCTTGTCTTGCCCAACTTATTCAACTCACCTACTACCTAATTCCACCTGGTCTAACTCCCGTAACTGTAAGAGTAATTTTGTACAGACTTTTACTGGCTGTTAAATAAAGAGTTTTATAGTCATCATTTCCCCATGCTAAATTAGCAACTTTCTCAGGTACAGCAATAATTCCTAGCAATTTTCCCGATGGAGAAAAAACCCAAACTCCTCCCGGTCCGGTACTATAAACATTTCCCTGTAAATCTACTTTCATTCCATCAGGAACACCTGCTTTATTTCGGTCTTTTAACTCAGCAAAAATCTTGCCGTTTTCTAGAGTTCCATCTGACTTAACATCAAAAATACGAATGTGACCTTTTTCAGAATCATTAACATAAAGTTTCGTTTCATCAGGGGAGAGAGCAATACCATTAGGACGAACAAAATCATCAACTAATAGAATTAATTTACCGTCTGGACTAATTCGATAAACACCATAAAAACCTAATTCTTCCTGTTCTGATTTAATCCCATAAGGAGGGTCAGTAAAATAAATACTACCATCTGATTTGACAACTAAATCATTCGGACTATTCAAACGTTTACCATTATATTTATCAACAAGTGTAATTATTTTGCCATCTTTTTCAGTTCGCGATACCCGACGATTACTATGTTCACCAGTAATTAATCTTCCTTGTAAATCTAGGGTATTACCATTAGCATTCCCAGAAGGACGACGAAATACTTTAACTTCTTGATTAGATTGCCATTGATAAATTGTATTTTCAGGAATATCACTAAATAGTAAAAAACCTTCAGGATGCCAGACAGGTCCCTCAGTAAATTTGAAACCTTCTGCTACTTTTTCTACCTGTGCATCTTTCCCAATAATTTGTTGTAAATTTTCTATTGAGCTAGCTTGACTTAATTGGAAATAATTATTTATTGCTTTACTACTATCATTATAAAAGATAGTTACTACTGCTACTAATAAGATAGTCGATCTAAAAATCCCAAATTTTATACTTGACATTTTATATTTGTGGTTAATTTTGATTGAGGTTAGATTTGGATAGGGAATATATTTTACCATTTTTCTCTCTAAATAGTAAGTAGTATACTAAAATTGTTATGGGTTTTGATGAAAGAGTGAATATTTGTCAAGTTTTATATTCAGAATTAGTATAAAAAGTTAATTAATCAGAAAAATCTTGGATAATTGCAACAGTTTAGTTAATTTGAAACCTAACCCCTACTAATTCCGGTGTTTAATGCTTATATGTCTTAAACTAATATAGCAATTCCCAAGAAGCGTGAGGTACAAAATTCGTTTGTTTTAGGGAATAG
>NZ_JBNHEQ010000109.1:0-20626 GCF_050016015.1 Dapis hubbardiae BLCC-M172 | reverse complement strand
CTAAACCATTTTCTCCAGGGTCGAATATTCCATTAGTATTCGTATCATTAAATTTAATGCCACTAATACTACCTCGGTTACTTACATTCCCAATATTAACTGTCAGATTACTTCCCGGAGTTACATTTAAAATTGGGTCGGGAGTAGTTGGAGTAAAACCTGGTGGAGAAATTTCTCGCAAGATATAAGTATTAGGAGGTAAATCTAGGAAAGAATATTCACCATTAATACCAGTAATAGTCGGAGGTTCTCCATCGTCTAAGAATCCATTTTCATTCAAGTCTAAATATAAAGTAATATTTGCTAAACCATTTTCTCCAGGGTCGAATATTCCATTAGTATTCGTATCATTAAATTTAATGCCACTAATACTACCTCGGTTACTCACATTCCCACTATTACCAATATTGATATTTGTGAGATTACTTCCTGGAGTTACATTGACAATTGGGGTGGGGGTAGTTTGGAAAAATCCTGGTTGTTGAATTTCTCTAATTGTATAAGTATTAGGTGGTAAGTTATTGAATAAATAACCGCCGAAATTATTGGTAATATTAGCAGGTTCATTGAAGTCTAAAGAACCATTGTTATTAATATCCAAGTAAATTGTGAAATTAGGTAAACCAAATTCGTTAGGGTCTAACCTACCATTGGCATTAATGTCATTGAATTTTAAGCCACTTATATTACCTGTAGGGTTAAACTGAGATGCTGTTAATGTCCTCATATATTACTCCTTTTACTAGATAAAATGAATATTTTTTAATGTTGGAGATTGAATGTATCAGGAAATATAAAAAAGGAGATAGGGAAGTGGGAGTAGGGAGTAGGGGGGTGGCAAGAATATACAACTATTGGTCACCAGAAAATATTCCTGAAATATTGACTAAAATATAGCTAGTCTTCTGTAAGAATATAGATACCAATACCCTACCAATGGATAATTTATAATTAATGAATCCGGTTTAAAGCCTCTCATAATAGGATAAAAAAAGTGCTAGGAGATTTCCTTAGATTCAATTCCTTTAGGGTTTTAAGCAGAGGTAATTATCCATTATTCATTATCAATTATCAATTAATGAACTTTGCTATTAACCATTAATGTAAATTCATCCCATCGGTTCCAGCATTAATATTTTGTTGAAAAAGACTCTCTCATTTTCCTGGGTAGTTACCAGTCTTTATATTGAGCAAAATATTTTTGTCTGTTAAATCAAGTCCAGAATAATTCTATCTGCAAGTTTTAATTGAAAATTCTGAACTATATTGATAAATCCGGATAGATAATTCAGTTTTATTACTGACGCCTCAACTAACCTTAATAATCAAACAAACTCTAAGGAACTTGTCATAACATTCCGGATTTTTGTGGGTTAATCTGTAGGATATACCGACTTTTATGGTGTAGATATTGTTGTTAATTTTAGAGAATCAAAAACATGGAATAATGTTCCGTGCTTTTGAATCTAGATCTAATCGTGATTAAGGGTTTCTTGGCAACTAAGATTAAGCTTGAATTTGAGTCTGACAAACATCATAGGTCAAACCTTTAGTTTACTCTAGATTATTTGTCAGATGA
The DNA here is from genome assembly GCF_050016015.1 of Dapis hubbardiae BLCC-M172. Taxonomy (NCBI): domain Bacteria; kingdom Bacillati; phylum Cyanobacteriota; class Cyanophyceae; order Oscillatoriales; family Microcoleaceae; genus Dapis; species Dapis hubbardiae. The sequence goes on along the minus strand of NZ_JBNHEQ010000109.1, from coordinate 19,047 downwards.
TTTTCTCGCCCTTAGCATTAATATTCTCCTTTCCCTATGGGATAAAATATAGAAATTTACCGAAAAATAAAGGTATAAAGCCTTCTATTTCAAGAGAAAAAAAGTGCTATAGCAACCAGGAATCATATGTGAGAATGGAAGTATTCCTTAAAGGTATAGAATATAGCAGTTATCTTATGATAAGAGATACATTTTTTCCTTCTTTTCTGTTCCCAGTTAAGCGTTAAGAGTTCCCTAAAAATCTCCAATATCTCACAACTAAACCCATATTGCTATAGGATATTTCCTTATATTCAATTCTGTTACGGTTTTAACCAGAGGTAATTATCCATTATCCATTATCCATTAATGAAATCTCATCTATTTTTATTCTACAAAAAAATTTCTTCTTATTTATAGCAATTATTAACTCTGAGTTAGATACAAAATTCTATGTTTTAGGGAACAGAAAACGGGAAACAGGAAACAGGAAACAGGGAAAAGGGAACAGAAAAAAAAGATAAAAAAACTTTACCTTACAAAGGTAAATAAACACTATACTACTGTTTGATTAAGTCTTGAATTCTCTATTCACAATTCAAATTTAACTGCTAAGTAGGTGTAATACCATTTCTCAAAAACTTTTCTATATTTGATTGAAGTAGGGGAGTAGGGGAGTAGGGGAGTGGGGGAAGGTAGGGACGTTGCATAAGGGCGTCCGTACAAACAAGAATAATTAATGCTAAAATTGCTCTTTTATAACAAAAAAGTAATTATCTTAGTTTAATTACTTAATAACCTTTTTATTTTCACTTTTTTGAGAATATTTTTTGCACAACTAGAATAGAACTACTATAGCAATCCGCGCATTGGTTGTGATAATTTTTAGAACAGTTAATTTTGACTGAAAACCTTTGAAATTATGACTCCTGTACGGGGGTTTCGCTGCGCAACATTAAACGCCCCTACCAGCAAAATATTACAACTTAAATAAGATTGTTATATACAGCAGTTTCCGAAGCTATGAGGTACAGTTGTTTTTATTCTTTTCTATTCCTTATTCCCTATTCCTTATTCCCTGTTCCCTGTTCCCTCAAACCTAAAATTTGTACCTCATAACAACGGGAAGCGCTGTATATTAGACATCTCCGATAATCAAAAATCAAATCAATTATCTCTCAGAAATAATCAATTATTTACCCCTAATCCCTACTCCCTACTCCCTCTTTTCCGGAGAGGTATATTGATTACCACAAGAAATTAGGTTGTTTACCAGGAGGATAACTTCTTCTTTCAACCTCTCTTTGATTTGGTATCAACTCCACAGGAATGGGTGGTAAACTATGTTCCTCTAGAGCATTTAAAAAACTCAAAACTTCTGGATCGTTAGGCTTAAGTTTTACTGCTTCTTGGGCAGCTTCTCTAGCTTTTTCATAATTCCCTAAACGATAAAGAGCTTCCCCTTTTCCTATCCAAGCATCAGCAAAATCAGACTTTAATTGAATTGCCTTATCATAAGCAGCGATCGCTTCTTCATAGTCCTGAAAATTTGTTGTTAAAATATTTCCTCTCAGATACCAAACTGCAAAATCATCTGGCTTATATCTAATTACTTGATTAAAAGATATTAATGCCTCGTAAGGTTCATCTAAATAAGCAAATAAAGCTCCTTTATCTCGCCAAGCCAAATAAAAATCTGGTTTAATTTTTACTGTCTTTTTATAAGCATCTATTGCTGCATCATACCTACCTAAAGCAGATAAAACATTTCCCTTAACATACCAAGCTGGATAGAAATTTTCCCTGATTTTTATTGAGGCTTCAAAAGCTACTAATGCTTCTTCAAATCTCTCTAACCGATACAAATGGTTCCCATGATTTGCCCATGCTGCTGCACTAGAAATATCTCCTGTTTCTGGAACTTTTAAATAAGCTTCTATAGAAAAAGCTTCTTTTTGAGTCAGTGGTGGTGGAGGTGAATTTTCCAATTGAAAATTTAATCCCATATTTAACTTATTTGCCAACTCTAAAAAAGTATTAATGGGAATGCCATAACTAAAACCAATACTAACTCTTGCCACTGAATTAGATTCTTCATCATAAATTTTTGTACCTTCAGAAGCTCCATGAATTCCTATCACTCTTCCTTGAGTATCTAAAACAGGTGCGCCACTCAAACCTAACTTAGTAATATTGTTATAAAAAAGTTCATAACCATTAGAAACCGGATCTTTAATAAAAGCTAATTCATAATCTTGATTAATTAATAATCCCGGACTAAATAAACGTTCTCTTTCAGCTAAAGGTAATCTCGACTCAGGCCAACCAGACACAAAAACATGACGGAATTCTGCTTGATAATTATAATCAGCTAAAGTAGCAAGTTGATAATTTTGATTACTCCGAAATTCTAAGACTGCTAAATCAACTCCTGGTAATTTAATAATTCTTTGATAATCAATTTCATATCTTTCTCCATCCTGAGTAATAATTGCATATTCATCTTGAGTTTCCACAACGTGCTTTGCAGTTAAAACATAATAAGTATCTTTTTTCTTAGAGATAATTACTCCGGAAGCGGGATTTATCGCATCAATTAATACTGTAAATTCTGTAGAAATTTGTTTGATTTCATCTGCCATTAAAGCTAGAGCAGCAGGTTGCGTTAAAACAATTACTGTAGGGGTAACAAGTAATAAGGAAGAAGCAAGAAGTAAGGGCTTAATTGGGAGTAAAAAATTTAAGAAACCCCATAAAAAATTTTTAAGTTTCATATTTTTATCTGAATCAAGATAGACATTTACCAATGGATAATTGAAAATTAATCAATTCGCTTTAAAGCCTCTCCTAATAATGAATAATTCATAATTGATAATCAAAGAGTTTTTTAAATCTCTAATTTTCTCTCCCTATTTCTATCTAACTCTAAATATGCTCTAATTATCCATCTTTTATTATCAATTGTTAAAGAGGTAATTATCCATTATCCATTATCGATTATCAATTAATGAAAGTGATTTATTAGTTGCAAAAGACTAAGAAGGAAAAAACGAAGTTGGTAAGACGAAATGTCGTGCATTTTTGCTATATATCTTTGTGACAGGTTGATAAGAAGATGGCAACATAGCATTACTATTTAGAAATGGTATAAGCTCAAATTTATTTTGGTAAGTAAGTATAGCGTTTATCAAATTATTAAGGTACAGTTTTTTCTTCTTTTCTATTTCCACCGAACCCGAATTACTAACCCTACTCCTTCCGACATACTACCTGAAAAAAACGAATTGTATACCTCACGATAGAGATGGTAATTGCTATAGTTTTTTTCATTTAAGTCGTGTAAAAAAACCGGTTGCTTTTAGGCAAAAGGTAAGAGGAAAGAGGCATCAGGTAAGAAGGTTTGCCAAACTTTTTACTGTTAGTAAATAACCAACCCTTGTTTGAAATCTCATTTGAAAATACTGTATAGATAAAATTCAATATAAAATTCTTTTGATAGGGAACACTGGAGCTGGGAATAGGGGTTAAACAATTTCTCTCACCTCACATTTGTCTCTTACTTTTATATTTATTGATGCCTACTTATACAAATTCTCAAAAGTCTTGTTGTAAGCATTCAGCCGTCAGCTATCAGCTATCAGCTAAGGTTTTTATAGGGGTTTTCACGGCTCTGTTGACTTGCATTACTTCTGCCTGAGTGCATAAGTGCCTTCTACCTTTAAGCCAAAATCTCTATATTCTATGAATCATGAAAAGCGGGCTTACTATGAACGACCATATATTCAATTTTTGCTCCTAGCAATAGGGAATATAAAATCTAGATACACAACAGCTTATATTTATTAACTCATTTATTTATTTAAAAGGCTGAGAGCTGAGTGCTAATAGCTGAATGCTTACGTCTTGTTATACTTGGAAGCTGGCAAAAATAACCTTCATAACAATAGAAGTTACTAAATACCGAAAATTCACTCCAACAAATAATATTTAGAAATAGAAAATCCAGGTATAGCAAAATTTTTGGTAATTGGTATTAGTTATCAATCAATAACTATTAAAGCGCTTTTAATTTAAGTAGACCATAAAACTCTTTTGGGAAATATTCTAGTCTCTCCCCTACTGTTTTTTTTGGGGGGTCAATAGTTTTATTGCGTATGGCGCAATAGGAATTTTTACTTACTTATTTCCATCTGAAGGAAAGTTAGTAGTTCTGTTGCGTATAGCGCAATAGGAATTTTTACTTGACTCCATATACTGGTGTTTAGTAAAACTATTAATATGAGTATTATATTTAATTTTAGTAAATAGGAATTTCATACCAAAATCAATCTATATATCCATACTATTGATCTAAAACCTTTTCCTACAACCCTGACAACTCATATAGTAGTCGAAGCAAAGATTAGGAAATTTATAAATCCTGTTTGCGCAGCATGACCTAGGAAAACCCTTTAACAGCCTGCTGTTCCCTATTCCCTATTCCCTAACGGTATAACTAAAATTACCCTCACCTTCTGCTAAACTTTTGACTTACATGATGAAGTAGGCAAAATATCTCGATAAAATTTCCAATTCATTAATTCACTAAAAGCATCAAAAAGTAAATAATTGAAAACTTTACTACTAGCAGTTTTGTCAAGTTTAATAGTTGGTATAGATGCAAATTTCGGAGCTAATTTAGCTAGAGTTTCAATGGGAATAGCAAATGCTAAATGACTCATTTTTTGACGCAAAGTTACAGTTGGTTGGGAACCATCACTATATACATAAGGATCTCCCCATAAAGGATAAGCGTGCATTCCATTAATACCAATTACTTGCCCATAAATATTCAGTAAAGGACCCCCACTCATACCCTTTTTTACGACATTAGTGTAACCAATTTGATAACCCTTTTCTAAGGGGTGGTCAGACAAAATTGAAAGTCTTCCTCTAGTCAATAAAAATTCTGTATCTTGAAGTTTTTCTAAAGCAGGAAACCCGGCAGCAAAAGTTTTATCTCCTGGAGAAAGAGTAGTAGAATTTTCTAGGGATGCAACAGTGTAAGTGGAGTGAGTGCTGCGAAATTCTAATAGAGCTAAATCATTTCCTTGAAAGTCTTGGTTTTCTATTTTATTTGCTTGATACAAAAGACCATCTGGAGTCTGAATAAGATAAGATTTATAGTCAGTATCTAAAACGTGCTGATTAGTAATAACTGTATAAACTTTTCCCTCTCGTTTCAAAATAATTCCTGACCCCCAACCATTTTCCGAAATAATTTTAACGGTGATTGATTTAGCTAAACTTTTAAGCTCTTTAATGGTACAAAAATTATTACATTCGGCACAATTTTGACTTTGTATTTTAGTTACTGAACTTTCCAGTTCAGAAAAATTTTTAGGCAAAATTTCTATTGGCAAATAAAATAACCCACTACCAATATAAGCTGCTAATATTAGCGATCGCAGATTGACAAAATATAGCACTATGCAAATAGGTTAAGAGATTTATAAACGCTCAAACTCACTCTTATAGATTGTTTGTAAACGAAATATAAAAATGAGATAGGGAACAGAGAGGAAGAAATCAACACAACTATTTCTCAGTTCAAAATCTAGGAATATATTTACCTAATATCTCTCTATCTACTAGATTTCAATTCTTTGAAGTATTACCAATTTTGGATTTTAGTAACTATTCCTTCTCTTAATACTTATTTGACAAACAGTCTCTTACTTTTGACTTTTAATTTTTAACTTTTTACTTGCGCGTAGAGCTATATTACTCCATTCACTTGCTTACTAAACTTTCTAAATAATCATTAAAGTTTAAATAGAAACGGGAGCTACTTTCATATAGAGGACCTGTAGTTGCACTAACCCGAATATCAAATAACTTTTGAATTGTTTCGCTAGCATTTTGGTAAGGTTTGAGAGTAAATAATACTCCTTGACAAGGACCACCCTTTTGACCAGAAACACAAACAACAGGTTGACGATTAACAATGCCAGTAGTAATGTAATCTAGTCTCCCATCATCGTAGAATAATTGAAATTTGTTTGATACTTGACGACAACGAGTCATAGGAGTATATCCAGCAGACAAGAAATAATTAGAAACCCAGCGAATAACTGGATAAGTACCTTGTGGTGTTTTGACAAAAGTAGTTGGAATACCATTTTTACCCTGTTCACAATAAAATGTATTAGGTCGAATTACAGGTTTAAATTCTTTAACTACAGACTGTGTTTTATCACAGGAAATTTGATTATCTTGCTCACAATTTTCTACTGTTTGCTGAGGACAACTCTCATCTTCTTTACATATAGTCTCTCCCTGTTTTTGGCATATTTCTGGTTTTACTTCACAAAGTAACTGAGGTTTTGGTCTAGCATAAGCGGGATTATTGATAGTTAAATTAATCCCGAAACATAAGGCAAATGCTAGGATAATTTTTGTGGAAATCTTGATTTTCATAATTACTAAATCTTGAGAGATTTCTATTTCAGGTTGTGTCAAACCAATCATTGATAATTATTCATTACTGATAGTTTTGACAACCTTCATCCAATTAATCAAGATTTTTACTATGATTCCGGAAAAGTATGTAGAGCATTTGTGGAGTTGATGAGATATAAAGTTTTATTGCTCTAGGGAATACAAATTAATATTAAACTGTACTTCACTATTCGTGCAAAGTTATGTAATTCTGACAATTTTTATAATAGTTAATTTGAACTGGAAAGCTTGAAAATTCTGTTCCTTTTTGAGTTTTTTATTTATATGACAGCTATTACAGCAGATTCCGTATGAGTGAGATACGCCTTTCACAGACAAGATGCCTGTGCTACAATGTTTAATATTAAATATTTAATATTTGTACTTCACATACCTTGAATTTGCTGTAAGTATTTCTTTATTGGCAATATCATGCTTGATTTTTAATCTGATCTAAATAAATAATCAAGTTTTTTAATCACTCATTAGTATAAAAATATTTTAAAAAACTCTGTCTATATATAGCGTTTCTCAGACTTATCATAAATACCTATCTTTAATTTATATTCTATTTCCTATTCCCTAAAAAAAACTAATTTTGTACCTCACTAGCTTGGGAAATACTATATATAGCAATCCTCCGCATATTCGTGGCAAAAATCTTACTGCTTTTTACGCAACAGCGGTGCGACCCCGCGTCGGCGACAGACGCAAACGCCAGTTCCTTCAAGTCGGGAGACCCGCCCAACGGACTGGCTTGGGAACGCGCACCAAGAGAGGCAACAGGCAAGAGGCAACAGGTAAGAGTTTCAAGTTTTTTATCTACTTTTTGATTTGTCGCGACCTATTTAGGATTGCTATAGCTTATTTATTAAGTCAATCCTTTTTTTATTTAATGTATATTTGATACCAAATCCGGTTATTAAAAGTACCTTTTTCAAAATTCTCTCTAACCATCTCCCCATCTCCCCAAAAGGGTACTCTATAAACCGGATTTAGTATGAGGTAGCTAAATTGATCAAAATTCAATCAAAGCTGAATGCTGAGTGCTGAATGCTGAATGCTATATATCAATCATTTTTATATTTTTTTTTCCAGTCAATCCCCAACCTTTTAAGGTAATCCCAACCTCGTTGAGGCCAGACATGCTCCCGACCAGTTTTCTTAGCTATCCAACGAGCTACTTTTGGACCAGACCATGCCCCACCATCAGGAGCAGGCCCTTGTAAAGCCACCGATAGTTCCTGTTGTTGCTCAGGAGTCAATAAAGATTTGGCAGGTGGTGGTTGACGATCCTTGCTACGATTCCTGACAGAAGCTGGGCCTTCTCGGTTGTAGCGCCCAACAATTTCCTTAGCATAATCATAGTTAAGTCCAACAACTTGAGCAGCCTTTTTAATAGACCATTGTTGGGCAATCAAGAGCAGGAGATGCCACCGACGGGATTCGATAGTGTCTGGAGCTTGTCGGTAGCGAATTTTCAGTTCTTCTATGGTCAGATATTGTTTCAAACGAGCTTTTGGTGGCATAGCTCCTACCAGGAAATCATGGGAATTTCCTAGTTTCTCAATCTATTTGTGCCATTTTCCGGATAAAATATAAATTTTTATCTAAAAAATTACCATGAGGAAAATTATTTGATTTCAACTGAAAGCTTAATATAGCAATCAGGAATGATTTTGATAGATATTTAAGAACAATGAAGTCGCTCAAAATCCTTTTATATTCTGTACGTCGCCAATCCGACAGTTCCCCTACCTGACTTCTGACTTCTGAGTCCTAATTACTACTAAAATCTCACAACTAAAATATAATTGCTATATTTATCAGCTTTTTAGCATCTTTATCCTGTATCCTCATCTGGTCTAATATCAAGCCTCATTAATTAGCCATAATAAAAATTATATAGCTGTGGATAGAAAATATTTTTTAGGTGCGGAATGCTGCCCAAATAAATTTTCCATTGTTGCCGAAAAATTAAGGTATAAAGCCTCTCCATTCATGGAGAAAAAAGCGGTCGTTTGCGGAGCATTCCGTTAGGATGGGATGCTGAGGAAACCTAGCCATATCCAATCGACCAAGAGAAGAAAAAAAAATCCTTGAGCGCCAATACTTATATGACAGAATAGGTAATAATTAATAATTAATAATTAATTGTTGAACTACTCCCTATTCCCTAATTTTTTTCTTGCAGGCATTCTCAAGAGACAGAATATAAAGCTTAATTATTAAAGATGTAATAACTTCATTAATGAATAATGGAGATTGGATAATAAAAACTCTCTCTAATTATCAATTATCAATTGATAGGAGAGACTTTAAACCTTTGGCGATTAATTAGGGTTTGCTGATTAATTATCGCGCGCATTTATAGATAAAGATAAGTGCCTTATTGGATCTGGAAAAAGTACCTGGTTTTCAGCTCTATTATGCTCAAAATGCTAACTTTTTCAGCTAACGCGAGGCAGAAAAATCACTCTTACTATTCTTCTGACTACCTCCTCTATAACTCCCCTAACTCCTAACTCTTATACCAAATTCAAAAAAAAGAGTTACAGTAAAATGATTAAAAAAGTCTGAGTAAATTTGCTGTAGATGTAGAGGGTAAAAATCAAATTATCCCTTGGAAAAAAACATATTTTTATAGTTATAAAACTATTTTTAGTCAATCATGGAACAGTTTTACCCTCAGAAAAAACGAATATTATAAATTCTTACCTCCTGACTCCTGTACGGGCAATTTCCTTCGGAATGCTACGCCAACGCGAATCGCCCCTACGACTCCTGACTCCTAAGAACAGAGCCACTGTAGCAATATTATGAAATTGGTATTAACTACTCCCTACCTCAACAAAAAGACTTTTTCAGCAAACCCTAATTATCAATTATCAATTATCCATTATCCATTGGTAAGATTTATGGTATAATGCAGCTTGCGATAATTCCTGTATATTTCCGGGAAACCATAAAAAGCAATAATCTCCGGTTAAATCTATATTTTTAACGGTGAAAGTGTCAAAATCTAATAGTTGAATTTTAGGAATGACGGTATAGGCATGGCATCCATTAGCGAGCTACATCAACAACTAATCAGTAAAGAACGCTCTGCTGTAGAAATTACCCAAGAAGCTCTGGAACGCATCAACCAGTTGGAGCCGAAGTTGAAAAGCTTTATCTGTGTTACGGCAGAAAAGGCCATCGAACAGGCCCGTCAGGTGGATGCCAAAATTGCTACAGGAGAGGAAATTGGACAACTAGCAGGGATTCCGATCGCTGTTAAGGATAATATGTGTACCCAAGGTATCCCTACTACTTGTGGTTCTAAGATTCTAGAAAATTTTATTCCGCCTTATGAATCTACGGTGACTCAAAAACTTGTGAATGCTGGGGCAGTAATTTTAGGGAAGACTAATCTAGATGAGTTTGCGATGGGCAGTTCAACGGAAAATTCTGCCTATCAAGTCACGGCTAACCCCTGGGATGTGGAAAGAGTCCCTGGAGGATCTTCTGGAGGTTCGGCCGCAGCAGTAGCATCTGAAGAATGTGTAGTGGCATTAGGGTCAGATACAGGTGGGTCAATTCGTCAACCAGCATCTTTTTGTGGAGTGGTGGGAATGAAGCCTACTTATGGTTTGGTTTCTCGCTATGGGTTAGTAGCTTATGCTTCTTCTTTGGATCAAATAGGTCCTTTTAGTAGAACTGTGGAAGATTCTGCCATTTTGTTGCAGGCGATCGCTGGTTATGACCCGAAAGATTCTACCAGTCTGAATGTTTCTATCCCAGATTACACGAAAAATCTGAGACCTAATTTAAGACCTAAAGGGCAAATTAGAATTGGTCTAATTCAAGAGACTTTTGGTGAAGGTTTAGACTCATCTGTTCTACAAGCTTTCACTAAAGCAGTGGAAAAACTTCAAGAGTTGGGAGCAGAAATTCAGGTAGTTTCTTGTCCTAGATTTCGTTACGGTTTACCTACTTATTATGTTATTGCTCCATCGGAAGCTTCGGCAAATTTAGCCCGCTATGATGGAGTCAAATATGGTTTCCGTACTCCTCAGTCGGAAAACCTCTTGAATATGTATGCCAAGACTCGCGCTGAAGGTTTTGGTTCAGAAGTTAAGCGCCGAATTATGATTGGTACTTATGCTTTATCGGCTGGATATTATGATGCTTATTATCTGAAAGCTCAAAAAGTTCGGACTTTAATTAAGGAGGATTTTGATAAAGCTTTTGCTCAAGTAGATATTTTGGCTTGCCCCACTTCTCCAACTACAGCATTTAAGGTGGGGGAAAAAACTGATGACCCTCTGAGTATGTATTTGTCTGACTTAATGACTATTCCAGTTAATTTGGCTGGTTTACCTGCTTTAAGTTTACCCTGTGGCTTCGATCAACAAGGATTACCAATTGGTATGCAATTGATTGGTAATGTTTTGAAAGAAGGTTTACTTTTTGAAGTTGCTCATGTTTATGAACAATCTAATGATTGGTATAAACGTCAACCTCGACTTGAGAAAGTTAGTTTTTAGTTTTTAGTTTTTATGGATGAGGCGTTAGGTGTTGATAAACTGTATCGGTTAAAAGACATCAGGAATGAGTATTTATTATCTACACAAGTTAAATTGCCGAAACTCTATATTATCTGAGTTCTTGCAAAAAAATTCTAGACTTTATTGAATTCTCATTCCTAAACCTCATCCACCTTGAGACTTATAGTTTTCATCTGAAAATAGAAAAAACTACAATCCTTGAATTGTCAGCTTTTCTGAACATTTTCCCCAAACTAAGGTTTTCAAACTAGACAAAATTTAATTAGTGGTGTGAAACAACTAAAATTTGGCAATAGTAGGGGCGGGTTTTAGTTAACTTATTCTTGCTCAACATTTAATCAGATGAACCTACCCCACCTCAACAATACTAATGCACAAAATTAGTTTTGTCGGTCTAGTAGATTGGCGTTAAAATTTATTTTTATGTCAAATTAAGAGACAGAAAGGAGGAAAGAAAATATTTATGATAACTTGAATTTTTTTACATAAAGAAATCTAGGAAAAAACAGGGTTTAGGGGTTCGGTGTTTGTAACTCTTGACTCATTAAGCGGACACTATCTAATTATAAATTTTTCTTATGTGGCAATCTTATCTTTTTTCTGTTGTGAAGTGGCTTTTAATTGTTGGAATAGTTTCGGTTATAGGTTATGTTGCTATCTGTATATTTCTAGTTTTAGTGCAACAGCAATTCATATTTTTCCCTAGTTCAGTTATAGAAATAACACCAGAAAATATAAACCTCTCGTATCAAGATGTTTGGTTATCTGCCTTTCAGAAAAAAGGCAAGTTAGAAAGAATACATGGGTGGTGGATACCTGCTAATTCTTACAAGTCAGATTTTCCAAATGTGGTGTTATTTTTTCATGGTAATGGAGTCAATATAGGGGCAAATGTTGAACAAGCTTATAAATTTCATAAATTAGGTTTTGATGTCTTATTAATAGATTACCGAGGTTATGGGCGTAGTACAGGGAATTTTCCTAGTGAAGCACAGATTTATCAAGATATAGAAATTGTCTGGAATTATTTAGTTAATCAACGCCAGATTAATCCACAAAATATATTGGTTTACGGTCATTCTTTAGGGGGAGCTATTGCTATTGAATTAGCTACAAGACACCCACAAATGGCAGGATTAATCATTCAAAGTTCTTTTACTTCTATGCAAAATATGGTCAATTATGAGGGTGGAATTTATAAATTTTTTCCCATAAAACTACTACTACATCAAAAATTTGACTCTATTTCCAAACTAAGGCAATTAGATATACCAATTTGCTTAGTTCATGGAGCAGAGGATATGTCAGTTCCTGCCTATATGAGTGAACAATTATTTGCAGTTACTCCTGCTGAAATTAAAGATTTATATATAGTTCCTGGTGCAGATCACAATAATGTTGCAGGGATTGCTGGTGATGAGTATTTACATAGAATTAATAAGTTTGTTAATCAATTAAAAAATCATACCCTCTATAGCAATCCTTTTTAAGTTATAATATTTTCCTGGCAGCTAGTAGTCAGGAGTTAGGAGTCAGAATTTTCAAGCTTTTTAGCTCAGATTAAATATTAGTAAAGTTGTTACTCAACTATTAAAGTATAAACCCTCTCCATTCATGGAGAAAAAAATCCTTTTAGCGAATCCTTTTCTTTATAATAAGAAGTAATTATTAATTATTAATTATTGAAGGTTTTCATTGAGGTAATTATTAATTATTAATTATCCATAAAATATGTAAGCATTCCGCAGGAAATGCTTACTAAAATATTTAGTTTTTTATGCACAATTTCAGTACAAATTCCATATTCTTAATATTAACTTTATAAATGTGCTATAAATCTACTATGGACAAAAGGTAGTGTTGACAAACAAATAATCTTGTGATAGAAACGATAAGCTGTATAAAGCTGTTATTCAAGATAAAATAGTAAACAAATCAACAAGCAATAAATTAGGAGACAATGCCTAAAATGAGTCTATTAAATAAGGTATTTGAAGTTTATAATGCACATCGAGTTGCATTCTCACAACCTGAAGCAATAGCTGCTATTGCAGTATCTGCCATTGCTTCAGATGGTTATCTTTTAGAACAAGAAACAGAACGAGTTATAGTGCTTTTGTCTCAAATGGAAATTTTTAAAGGCTATTCAGAAAAACAGATTACAAATATGCTCAATAGGATGTTAAATACACTTAGCGAAAAAGGAATTAATAATTTAGTAGCTATAGCCAATGATTCACTACATCCAGAGTATAAAGAAACAGCTTTTATGTTAGCTACTGACATAATTTTAGTAGATGGGGTTTTATCTGGAAAAGAACAAGTGTTTTTAACTCGTTTGTGTCAGGTCTTGGAAGTCTCTACAGAAACAGCTTCAAAAATTTTTCGAGCAAAATCAGAAATCCATCAGGTTACTAAAAAGAAGTCTAAAAAGTATAGAATTAATCAAAATTATGAAAAGTAGATTCAATTTAGTTTCATCAGAAAATTATCAACATAGACATATTCAGCAATGGATAATTGATAATTAATCAATTCGGCTTTATTGCCTTCTATTTCAAGAGAAAAAAATCAGATTTCCTTATATTCAATCCGATGGTTTTAACCAGAGGTAATTATCCATTACTCATTATCCATTATCAATTAATGAACATGACTTTCAATCATTTGATTAATATCAATTACCATGCATTAATACTATGCTTAGGTCACACTTCAATTATTAAATAATTAAAACTTGCTCTTTAATCTTTTTGATAATTATTAGCCAGGATAGCCTTAATTCTTCTTATATTTACTTCTCCCCCACTCCCCACTCTCCTACTCCCCCACTCTCCTACTCTCCTACTCTGAAAATAGATAAAGTCTTTGATAAATGAATGGTATCAGCTATTTAGAGGCAATAATTTTTTCGTAAGCTTGAATAGTTTGTGTGGCGATCGCCTGCCAACTATAACTATTTTTAGCTAACTCTTTAGCATTCAAACCCCGGCGTTTCCTTTCTGCCTCATTCTGCAAAGCTGACTTAATTAAAGTAGCCATATCTTCTATTTTACAACCACCAACCCAACCTGCTTCTGCACTTGCAACATCCTGACAAATATGAACCTGATCAGAAATAACTACTGGGGTTCCTGCCACCATTGCTTCTGCAACTGCAATGCCAAAATTTTCATAATAAGAAGGTAATACAAATATGTCAGCAATTTGTAATAAACTTGTCTTTATTTCCCCTGTAACAAAACCCGTTATTGTTGTAAATTTAGCAAGAGGTGAAGCCTTTATTTGTGAGTGAATTTTTGCCTCATAATTAGGGTCTTGAGGATTTGCACCTGCTAAGATAAATTGAAAATCTATCCCTTCTGCCAATAACTTTTCTAAAGCAGGTAATAATAAATCTAATCCTTTTTTTGGTTCAATGCGAGACATAAACAAAATTATGGGATGTTTAATTTCTATTCCTTGAGATTGGAGATAATTAACTAAATTTTCATCCTGAATATTCTCTGGAGGATTAACACCTAAAGGAATTACTAAATCTTTTGTTGATAAACCAAATCTTTCGGAAATTTTCGCCTCTTGTGTAGTTGTAAAATGAAGTGCAGCAGCATGAGCAATATTCCGCTTTTCTAACAGAGAAACATAAACTTTTTTGAGTTGTTTTTTCTTGCGTAAATCAGCGGGATCTAAAGTTCCTAAAGGTCTTAAAATATAGGGTAAATATGAGCTTCTAGCAACAGTTGCAGCTATAGAAGTGACTGGTGAAAAAAGAGCATGAATATGAGCCAAATCAAATTCAGCAGCGTGTTGATTTAACCATTGTAATAGTTGTAGAGAAAACTTATAACGACGGAATGGAGAACAACGAAAATAACGAATTTGATAACCATTTTGTGTAACAGGTCTATCAAGAGGAACATCTAAAGGTGGCTGACCAATATCCCCATTAGAATCTGTAGTGAGAATAGTAACATCTATATTTTGAGCAGCAAGGGCAGTAGAAAGTCCTAGAACCATTTGACTCGGACCGCCATAAACAAGAGAAATAGATGGTACTATTTGTAATATTCGCATAACTTTATTTAACTATATTTGACACTCTACAGTATAAATCTGTATTGATTCTTTAAGTTGTCTAATATTAATTGATTTAATCCTAAAGTTCTCTTAATTATGAGAGCTACAATTTGCTGTCAACATTTGATAAATGTTGTCAAGCCTTAAAAAAAACCAAATTTGGTTTTTTTTATGGGTAGACCAGAGTAGGGACGTTCCATGGAACGTCCCTACAAGATTTTGATTGTGATGTGAGGTCATCTATCTGAAAAGTGCTGTAAGCATGAGGCTTTAGACACAAATTTTAGATAAAAACCTTAATTATAACACTACGCAAATAAGGCGCCGATATTTATAAATGCTCACTTAGTCAGGGATTTACTTCTGTACCTCGCCAATACAACAGCTTCCCTATTTGACTTCTGCATTGGGTTTAGCCCTAATTTGTCTCTCCGTAATCCTGACCTGATGTTCGTTTATTTACTTTTATTGCAAGTATGACTAAATATTTTTGTAATTAGAAAGAAAACATTAAAATTCCAAATATTCTATATACCTTAAAAAATATAATTTGTCAAGTATTTTGAGTAGCAAATTTTCATAAAATAACCAACCTAGAGAACAAAGCCACTCAGGTATGTAACAAAAATTAAACATTAAGTCTCTTCATCAAAAATTCATAAATTTCTTGGTAATCTTTACCGATTCTTCATAAACAACAGGAAAGAAGGAAGTATATTACTCATATATAAGACTAATAAAAAATCTCACAAACACTCGTATAATTACGGATTAGCTATAGTAACTAAAGTATAAATTAGAACATTAGTTAATAATTATTGCTGTAGATTACTCATCTTTTTCTTCTGTTTACTCCTGATGAATTATGTTTTAAACTTTGCTTCACTTGCTATATATAGTTTGTTTTACGAGTTTTGAAGTTAGTTAGTCTTCTTGTTCGAAAAAATTGCTATAAACCCTAACAACTTAGGGGAAAGATAAAAAAGATAAATAATTCACAAACTACTTACTCACCGTGTAAATACAAAGAGTGAGTGGGAAGATTTAAAAAACTTTAGTTGAGGTGCAAAATTAAATATGAATAAGGTTGATTTCACAGTTGCCATCCCTACCTACAATGGGGAAACTCGTTTACCAGACTTACTAGACAGATTAAAATCACAAATAAACACTGAGGACTTCTCATGGGAAGTAATCATAGTTGATAACAACAGCACAGATATGACTGCTAAAGTAGTAGAAAATTATCAAGCTGAATGGTCTAAATTAATTTCACTGAAATATATTTTTGCACCCAAACAAGGTGTAGAATTTGCCAGACAAAAAGCCGTTGAAAAAGCAAGAGGAGAACTTATTGGTTTTCTAGATGACGATAATTTACCTGATTCTGAATGGGTTGCTCAAGCTTATTCTTTTGGTCAAAAAAATCCTCAAGTTGGTGCTTTTGGTAGTCAGATACATGGAGAATTTTTTGAACAAAATTCCGAGTCAAAACTTCCAGAAAACTTGAAAGAAATAGCTTGTTTTTTAGCAATTGTAGAACGAGGAAATAAACCACGTCTATATGACTCCAAATATAAGATATTACCTCCTAGTGCTGGAGTAGTAGTTCGTAAACAAGTCTGGCAACAAGCATTTCCAAAAACGTTATGCTTGAATAACACAGATAAAGCAGCACAATTACCTAGTGAAAATTTAGAAGTGCTGAGAAATATTCAGCAAACAGGCTGGGAAATTTGGTATAATCCAGCCATGGTGGTTTATCATAAAATTGCTAACTCCCAACTAAAAAGAGATTACCTACTAAACCTAATCCGCTGTGTAGGTTTAAGTAGACATCACCAGAAAAAGATGACTCTTAAAAGTTGGCAGAAATCTTTAGCTTTTCCAGATTACATTGGTAATGACTTTCGGAGATTAGCCCTTCATTCAATTAAAAATGGTGAGTCAATAAAAGCTGACGCTATTACTAATTACCAGACAGAATTTTTGTGGAAAACTATCAAAAGTCCTTTCTTATTCTGGTACAAACAAAGAAAGGCTAAAACAAAAGTACCGAGTTATCAAGCATTCCCTGAAGATGAATATTTGTTAGAACAAATTGCCACAGCTTTTGAAGAAAAAAACTTCATTCTTCATGCCCAAAATATATTGCCTATTGGTGACGAAGATTTAAACAGGAAACATTTAGAAATTCTGCTGCGAATTCAAAATAAAACAGGAAATATAATGTTACCTGGAAAATTTATACCTACTGCAGAACGTTATAATTTGATGAGAACTATCGATCAATGGGTAATTAGCAATTTATTTACTCAACTTTCTCAGGCAGCTCAAAGGAATAGTAATTGTGTATATGAAATTAATCTCAGTGCTGCTAGTGTTAATGATGAAAATTTCATCAAATTTTTGCATCAGCAGTTTAATATCTACGAAATTTTACCAGAGACAATTAGTTTAGGAATTCATGAGAATATTGCTATTGCTAACTTGAAAGAAGTGGCAAAGCTAATTAGTGTTTTCAAAGAAATGGGTTGTCAGTTTACTTTAGACCATGTTGGTCGTGCCAACTTAATGCCTGAGTATCTCAAACAACTACCTATAGATTATCTGAAAATTGATGGTAAATTAGTCAAGGGACTTACTAATAACCAGGACAATCTCAGAGGGATAGAACAAATCCATAATCTAGGTTCTAAGCTTGGTTTTCAGACCATTGCAGAAGCTGTGGAAAATATGAGAATAATTGAGTTTATTAAGGGGTTAGGAATAAATTATGCTCAAGGTTATGGTATAGATTATCCTCAACCATTGATATTGGCTGGAAATCCAATAAAAATGGATAATTATAACTTTAATACAGTCAATTCTCAGATTATACAAGCAGCAGTGGCGTAATTTTTCTGAGTTCAAAAATCTCTCTGTTCAAACTGACTTTAACATTAGAAGAAAAATAAATTTTTGCTGGGAAAAATATTATATCTCCTTCAACATTTGTCATTGCCAGTAACTGTAAAGTAATCTTTTAAATCTTTGAGATTATTTACTTTTACTAGCAATGATATAATTTTCAGAGAGTTAATCTATGAGCAAATCAAACAAAAGAGAATAGGTAGGGACGTTATATGCAACCTTTTTAGGGGCAGACAAGAATAGATAACTATTCGCTACAAAAAAATAGTCTTTCATTAATGGATAATTGATAATTGATAATTGATAATTACCTCTCCCTTTTAGGGAGAGGATTGACAAATAAGGAAAATATTTATTTCTCTTGGTCGATTGGATATGGCGTTCGCGTAGCGTCCCGGAGGGAAAGGAAACCCGAAGAATGCAGAGCCGCGAACGCTTTATATGTCGCGTAGCGTTAACGAAGTTGTGCGCCAGCTAAACGCCATCCCATCCTGACGGAATGCTTCGCAAACGACCGCTTTTTCCCCTTGAAAGGGGAGGCTTAAAGGCGTGAATTATCTAATTATTTAATTGTTTAATTATTAATTATTTCGGTAAATATTGACTAAAATATAGTTAGTACCCCTATGTGGAAGTCAAAAGTTAAAAGTAAAAATTAAAAAGTATTGATGTTAGTAGACCGACACAGCTAATTTTTAATTTTGTGCATTAGGGCGGGTTCATTTTATCTTAGGTTGAGCATTGAACTTTAGGCTAGAACCCGTCCCTACCATTGCAGCATTTTAGGTGTGTCACCTTACTCAGCAAATATAGCAGTCGAAGCAAAGCTTAGGACATTTATAAAATCTGAAACCCTTTGATAGTCTCCTGTTCCCTGTTCCCTGTTCCCTATTCCCTATTCCCTAGCGCTATACCTAAGCATTCAGCCATTAGCTATTAGCTGTCAGCTATTAACTTATATCATGTCCGGTAGCATCGGTATTGCAAGTGAGAAGTTCATTAATTGATAATTGATAATGGATAATTGATAATTACCTCTGGTTAAAAC
>NZ_JBNHEQ010000108.1:634-37671 GCF_050016015.1 Dapis hubbardiae BLCC-M172 | reverse complement strand
GAGAGAAGGCTTTAGTTATCTAGGAGAGAAGGCTTTAGTTATCTAGGAGAGAAGGCTTTAGTTATCTAGGAGAGAAGGAAGAAGGAAGAAGAAAGAAGAAAGAAGAAAAGGAAAAACCTTAAATTAGGTAAATATTTCCCCAACTTTTACCAAAAAATGAGGTTCAAAGCCTCCCCTTGAATAGGGGATGAAAAAATATTTAACTCAGTATTTCAAGCCTCCGACTAAGGTCTGAGGTTCACTGATAACTGTTTAGCGTTCCGCACAACTTTCCTATCGGAATGCTACGCAAACGTTAACGCTGCGCGACATGGAAAGCGGAGCAGTCCGTCAGGATAAAGCGCAGCTCCTCCGCAGGAGGCTAACTGTTTCGCTGCGCGACATGGAAAGCGGAGCATTCCCTATACGAAAAAGCGCAGCTCCTCCGCAGGAGGCTAACTGATAACTGATAACTGATAACTGATAACTGAAATGACACGCTCAGATACCAGTGGACATGATATCAAAAGTCAAAAGTCAAAAGTAATCTATAACTGAGTTTTCAGTGGGGAAATGCTCCGCGTTTTCCCTTTGTCATACTGGGCAAATATGTTGCCTAGCAAAACGGGATTTAGCAATGTCAAACACCGCGTTGGCGTAGTGCTATATTTAAAGATTTAGTATAGAGATAATGATTATTTTTTGTTATTTATTAACAGTTTAATTTAACATTAATCATCAGATAAATTAGCTTTAATAAAATCTTTGAATAATATAAAAAATCCTTAATGTGTACAAAGAAAATTATTTCAAAAATGTTATTTATTTTTAATAAAAACAAGTCTTATTGATAATCATAAAACTATAATTATTAAACCTTGATATTTACTAATCATATAACTTTCTTTGTAGAATGTATTTGTGATTTTAGCAATTACTTTTTGTCAAACTTTTTGCAGTTTTCTCTAAAGATATCTACAGCCATTTCTATTACTTCTGCATTTGTTTTTCCACTACAGTCAATAATTTGTCTTTCAGACAAATTGAAATTTTTCTCGCCATAACCACGTTGTTCTTCTTCACCTATTCGTTCTTCGGTAATTATTAGTGGAAATAATCCTGGTATTGATATGGCAGTACAAATAATTTTTGTGTGATTAATTACCTTTTCATTCTGATAGATAATCGACCAATTCCCTATTGTCCCAATATTCATAATTAACTCCTATTTTAAATCAATATACATTTCCATAAAATCAACAAACCTTTTATTTATAGCGGTTTTCACTTCATGACTTGCATTACTTCTTCCTTCTTCCTTCTTACCGAATAATTAATTATTAATTATTAATTAAATAATTGTGGTTTAAGGCCTCCCCTTGGATAGGGGAAAAAAAGAAATGATATTTCCCAATCTTCAATCCTCTCGGTTTTAACCAGAGGTAATTATCAATTATCCATTATCAATTATCAATTAATGAATTCTTCCTTTAAACCCAAATCTCTGTACTCTATATTAATCACAACTGCTACAACCATTGGATAGAAAAGCAATAGAGTTGTATAGCACTACGGGAAGCGCGAATAGGGAATAGTAAACTGTCAAAGGATTTTTCCTATAGCGAAAAGCTCCGCTAATACCATTTCTAAAAAACTTTATCTATTTCAGAGTAGGAGAGTAGGGGAGTGTAGGGACGTTGCACCGGCAAAAATGCGTTTTCCGTTCCGGAATGCTCCGCTTTCCATGTCGCGCAGCGTTATCCTGACGGACTGCTGCGCAAACATGTCCGCTCAAGCGCGGAAAACGTCCGTACGGGAGAAGTAAAAATAAGGATAATCAAAGATTAAATTGTCTCAAATCAGCAAAAAGGTAATTCTCCCAAGGTAATTACTTAATAACTGAAGTATTAATCAAGTATAGCATTAATGCATGGGAATTAGTATAACAGGTTTTAGAAATGTCCGCGCTCTTTGCTTTGACTGCTATAAAATTCACCCTAAACATCATTTTTTGTACCTTTTTCCTAAAAATATCTAGCAAGAGCGCCTCTTACTTTTTGTCTTCTGGAGCAGTTCCAGCCAAAAATATATGGTGGTGCATAGTAATGGTAGAGAGAGTGTGGGAAGTGTGGGAAGAAATTAAAAAATATATATTTTCACTATTATAATGCAGGACTACCATATATATATCTTTTTCACGGCTATGTTTAATATATTAGTTAAACCCGAATCTAACAAGGTCAGGAAACTTAATAACTCCCTAACCTGATAAATACCCAACTACTTTCCCATATTCCGCTTCATTCTTTCCAACTCTTCATCTGTTTCCAGACTTTGAAACTGTTCCTCTAATGGATCGAATAAATTACCAAAATTATAAGAACTGGTTTGATTCCAGCCATCAGTTTCCCAACGTCTTTCATTCCTGGCAGCATAACGACTAGCCTCAACTTCAACAGCTTTTGCTCGTACCTCCTCACGACGTTGTTTAATCTGATGATAGAGTTCTTTCGCCTTTTGGATGCGCTCCTTGCATCCTTGCATCTGTCCCCACTGTTGATTACCTTGTCGTAAAAAAGATGCTTCTCTTTCTTGGGCAGCTTGGACTAAATCTACTCTATTAGCTGTTTGTGCCTTCTCGACTCGGTTATGCCAACGCTTAACTTCTTGAGCAGTCGAGAGAATATCTTGCTCTAATTTTTTTTCTTGGCGTTGGAGTTCTGCGATGAGGCGCAGGGTGTCTTCTTCTTGTTGGCGTAATTGCTCTTCAAGTGCTTGTAGTTCTAGATGGGGGTTATTTTGCAGGAACTCTTCAAGTCTGTTTTCGAGAAATTGGCTAAAATCGTCAAATAAACCCATAAGTCATTTCAGTTATCAGTTATCAGTTATCAGTACCTCTGGTTTCACCCAGAGGTTTGAAATGTAGTACCCATAAACTACTCGGCTCACGCTTACATTCAAGTGAATTGGTATAAATTCTGAGAGCGATCGCTAAAATTGTTGCCCAACAAAAACAGAGCGAACTTCACCATTACGGCGAATCACAGCTTCCTGGTTAGCTACTTTCACAAGAGTCCACCCGCTACCGCCAATACTCTCTCCGACATATATCCGACGAGCCACACCATCAATTTCAAATAGAGCCGCAGAACGTTCGCCTAACTCCAAGATACCCACCAGGGTATTAATAGGGCTTTGAACTTGACTAGCTGCTACTATTTCCGCCACAGATATTTCTGCTGGTGGAGGTGGGGGTAATGATATTGGCTGTGTTGGTTTTTCTGTTTGAGGTTCTGCTTGTGCTGTTGTTTCCGGTTGTGGTTCTGCTTCTGGTTTTTCTTGTGCCGTTGTTTTGGCTGGAAGTTCTGGTTTTGTTTTTGCTTCAGCTTTCGCCGAGCTAGAGCTATCAACTTTAACTTTAGTTTCTGGTTTTACTTCTGCTTTGGCAGTTATTTCGGCTTCCGATTTTTCTGGAACGTTTTCAGCAGCTTCTGTGGAAGCGTTAGATGCAGATGCTGCTGATGGCTTTGGGGAAGATGGCTCAGATTTTGGTGTAACTGCTACCGCTGTCGGGATAGGCGGAACTATTACTACTTTGGTTTCAGGAATAGTGACAGTTTCTTTTGCTACTTGTGCCTCCATCAAATCGACCAGTCGGTTGAGCGGTAAGAGTAGGCTAGTATTTATAGATGGGTTAGCCGATACTGGTACTTTGGGTAAATTGTTACTAGATGGAGCAGGTGGTATCCCTGGAAGTTGTTGTTCTTTCTGAGTCGCTTCTTTTTGCTCAATCATTTTGAGCGATCGCTCGATATAATCTGCAAATTTGGCATCTGCTGCTGCTTTAGGATTCAATGTTTCTGCTGATGGATCTGGCTTTTCTACATAACCTAAATAGCCTAAAATTTTATCGAATCCTCCTCTAGTTCCTAACCACAAAGAGAGAGTTACTAATATAGATGCAAAAGCTGTTCCTAAAAGTAGTTTATCTAATGATTGATTTTCTTTTTTTGCTAATTTTTCCTCAGCTAATTTTTCCTTTTCTTCTTTCTCTATATCTTGAGATTGAGTCTTATTTTCAGGCACAACTATTTGAGGCACTTTAATTGGTGTTAAAGAAACAATTTCTGGTCGATTTACTTCCTTTGGTAAGGGAGTACCACCATCTAATACTCGGTCAATATCACTGAACAAGTCTTCCATCAAATTTTCGGCAAGATTGTCCACAGAAACAGGTTCTTTAAACCTGGAGTTTTGGGAATTTTCTGTAGTCTTCTGGTTTGTTGTCATCTAAAATCCTCCATTCATTAATTGATAATTGATAATTGATAATTGATAATTACCTAGTTGTTAAAACCGTAACGGAATTGAATATAAGGAAATACTCTAGCACTTTTTTTACCCTTTACTGGGTCAGCAGTCATCCCTGTAATACCATTTCTCAAAAACTTTATCTATTTCAGAGTAGGGGAGTGTAGGGACGTTTTGCTGCGCAACATGTTTTGCTGGCGCCGACATGAATGCGGAGCATTCCGGAACGGAAAACGCATTTTTGCCTGTGCAACGTCCCTACCGGAGAAGTAAAAATAAGAATAATTAACATTAACTGATTAGTAATTACCAAAAAAGTTCCATGCGCTTGTGTTAATTACTTAATATTTGAAGTGCCTCCCAAGTATAGCATTAATGCCTGGTAATTGGTATAAGTCCTGAGATTAATAGGTGGCCTACACATTGGAAAAACTCTTTTTAAGCATAAATTTTCAACTTTCCATTTTCTAGTATTCTTTTTTGAAATTGGTATATAGCAATCCTAAATAATTTGTGAAAAAAAAACTGTAAGGGTTTGTTTCCCCATCCCATTTTGGCTTGGGGAAAGGAGACCAAACCCCTACAATAATTGTTTCCCCATCCCATTTTGACTTGGGGAAAGGATACCAAACCCCTACGATAAAATGTTACAACATAAGCGCGGATTGGTTTAATACAATCATTACGCCAAGGTACTATATAGAACCCCTGAAGGGATCTATTTAAAATTATAGATTGAGAGTAGGGGAGTAGGGGAGCGGGGGAGTGGGGGAGTAGGGGAGTGTGGAGAGATGGGGAGATGGGGTGTATTAGATATCTGCCACTCATCCCATCATCAAATCAATTATTACCCATTTTTTATCAATTAATTCTCCACCAGAACCTATTTCTTGGAGATACTGTTAGGGCTTCTATAGATAAATTTTTGTATAGCTCCACTAAATCAATAATCAATCTCCTGGCTCCCGACTAGCTATTCTCCAACCAATTAGACAAATCTTCCAAACTGCTAAAACTTAAAATTGCTCCTCCTAAATATTCCAACTTTTCCATAGATAATTGTTGAATATTCTCTCTAATTATTGGAGTAATTTCTCCTGAAAATTTGCTCTCCAATTGACCTAATATTAATCTCTGCATCCCAATTCCTAATCTTTCTGCTCGTCCCTCCTGTCGAGCATAGTTCAAATCCTTTCTTTCTCCTGACTCCTGTACGGGCGATTTCCGTTTGTCATGCTCCGAATTACGCGTTTACGACAGCATTCGGTTTGCGCAGCATTCCGCAGGAAACGAAATTGCCCCTACGACTCCTGACTTCTCAACTCCTCACTTTTCTCTTGCACTAATATTGCAGCATCAACCGCCGACAACCCAGAAACATTAACTTTATAAATAGTACCACTCCTTTTCTCCAAATCATAAATATAGGTTTTATCGTAATAATGGAGAATTAAATCTGAAGCTGCTGCCAAATTTCCTTCCCTCAGAAAATTAATCGTTTCTTTCGCTCGTACACCTCCCAACCTTTTACGAATACGTTCGGTAGCAGCAATCAAATCATTAGTATGCGCTGCTCCATATATTTCTACCAAAAACTTTACTCTTTCCTGACGACTGCGACTTATTTCTATCACTGTCGCCTTTTCCATTTGTGCAAAAATCTCCTGGGGAATACGACACATACCAATAAGTTTGCTCTCAGCTTCTACCCACAAAGGTTGACTCCGGTCAAACTTTGCCCATTCTATCGCTACAAGATTCCAAAATTGCTCATTCGTAGGTTGAGGTGACAAACCCAAAGCACCAAAACTACTACCTCTATGTTTGGCAAGAGCTTCTAAGTCTAATACTTGTTCCCCCATATTTCTTAAAGCACACAATATCTCTGTTTTGCCACTGCCAGTCATTCCACCCAAAACAATAATTTTTTGGGGAACTGAAAATAGAGAAAGCGCCCAACGCCTAAACCCTTTATAACCGCCGATGAGTAGAGTAACATTAAATCCAGCCGTTTCTAGTAACCAACCAACCGAAGCACTGCGCATTCCACCGCGCCAACAGTGAATTCTAACTTGACGGTCTGGAGCTAAAATTTTGGCATGGGCAACAAAATCAGCTAATTTCGGACCAGCGATCGCTAACCCTAGTTCTACAGCTTCATCTTTGCCTTTTTGTTTATAACAAGTTCCGACTAGGGCACGTTCTTGATTATTAAATAGAGGGAAACTAACAGCACCAGGAATATGACCTTGAGCATATTCGGCAGGACTACGAACATCGAGGATAATTCCGGGTGTCTGGAAAAATGTTTCAGGTTTGAGAGATTTTGGCATATAAGGAAGAAGGAAGGAGTATAAATTATTATCACAATTATCACGAAATGGCAAGGTTGATTATTTTGCTGTGAATCAAATTACTCCAAATTTTATGTTTTGTGGTCTATACAGGTATAATATTATCTTTAAATTGGTATCAGGACTTACACAAAGGTACTATAAACTATAGCGCTATAGTTTTAAACGCTATACATAAGGTTTATGTGTAAGTCCTAGGTATAAAATTCTATCATATTTATTCTAGGAGTTTTTGATGACTGCAGGCCAACAATTACGTCAAATATTGGAACAACCAGGAACTTTGGTTCTACCAGGGGTTTATGATTGCATTGGAGCAAAAATTGTGGAGCAGATAGGATTTTCTGCTGTCTTTACTAGCGGTTTTGGCATTTCTGGTTCTACTCTTGGTCGCCCTGATTATGGTTTTCTCACTGCTACAGAAATGCTCTACACTGTCAGGCGTATTACTGAGTCGGTAAATATTCCTTTAGTAGCTGATATTGATACTGGATATGGGAACCCGTTAAATGTGATTAGAACTGTGACTGATATTGTGAATATGGGAGTTGCTGGAATTATTTTGGAAGATCAAGAATGGCCGAAAAAATGCGGTCATTTTGAGGGTAAGCGGGTTATTCCCATGGCGGAACACATTGAGAAAATTAAAGCGGCGGTTCATGCTAGGAGTGATAGTGGTTTAGTGATTATTGCTCGGACGGATGCTCGTGCGCCGTATGGTTTGGATGAAGCTATTAAGCGGGGACGTGCTTGTGCTGAAGCTGGTGCAGATGTTATTTTTATTGAAGCACCTCAGTCCGTGGAAGATTTGCAGGCGATCGCTGCTGCTTTTGAGGATGTGTATTTATTTGCAAATATGATTGAGGGTGGAAAAACTCCTGTTTTGTCTGGTCAAGAGTTGGCAGAAATGGGTTTTAAAATTGTGGTTTATCCTCTATCTGGATTATTTTCTGCAACTAAAGCAATGATAAATTGTTATACTCAATTATTTGAAAATAAAACTACAGCAGGATTAACAGATATTGTTTCTTTTCAAGATTTTGAAGAGATTATTGAAGTGCCTAAATATCGAGAGTTGGAGGGGAAGTTTTCAGTTGATTAAATTAGATTAGATTTATTGCCGAAGGAAGTTAAAAGTAAAAGTAATATAATTTTTACTTTTGAATTTCCATACTTTTTTTCCTGAAAATAATTTTTATTGTTTGAATCGCTCATTTATCAATATTTTTCTATCCTGGTAATTTCCTAAGTGAAACCATATTATTCCCTTAAGAAAACGAGTTTCTGGGAATTGAAATACTGAAGATTCCCAGTCATAACCTTCATCAAAATTTGTCATTTCCTCCATATCAATTTTTATTTTGTAGCCATCAGATAGAGAAGACAAAAGTGTAAAATCACGAGCTATACGTCTGTCATTTAATTCTATAACTGCAAAATTTTCTCTTTCTGTTAAAAATTGTCTTTGTTTATTAGCCTTTCTCAATAATTTTTGTCTGACCGATGAGAACGCTTTTTGTGTGTGAGTCTGAATATTTATTACTCCATCCTCATATTCTTGAAAATTTGGAATTATACAAAAAATTTCGAGGTAATATTTAGAGCCATCAGAATGCTCAACTATAACATCACATTCATCAGTTTCCAATGATAAAGATTTGACCAATCTTTCTCTAATTAGTGGAATATAGTTGTGGTAAACAATCATTTCAGATATGACAGCCTCGCAATTTCTCCAGTCTTTCCATTCAGTTTTTATTCTCTTTGCAAAAGAAGCTGCATGACTGGGATTATATTGGTTAATTTCTTTGAAGTATTTAAGGATTTTTAAATAGTTTCGATATGGGTTAATTGGGAAATCATTATTTCTGTGGTCTAAATATTCTTCTTTCTGTTGTTTCATATACTCATTATCCAGTAAATCAGTGTTGTAGAAAGATTCTTCTATAATATCAATTTTGTTTTTAATCATAATTGATTCTTTGTCTTACCTATTAAGTAGTTATGCAAAATTAATTACACATCCTCTAAAGCTAAAAAGCTGATAATGGAAATATTATAGGGAATAAAATTAGCTAATTAATTTTCCCTAAACACTTAAAATTTTTCAAGGAATTATTTCTGAAAATAGAGTTAGGAATATCTGGAATAACCATTAGAGTTGTTGGGAAATAAAAATTAAAAATGCTCAAAAGCTTACTCTATAAGGTTTTCATAATTTTAGTCTCGAAAAACACTATAAGCTTTGACTAATAAGGGTTTTAGCCATTTTTTTAGCTTAATTCCCAACAACTCTATTAGTTTTATTTTCCTCAATTCATATATTTAGCAATTAAATTATAAAAATATATTTGTTCATAGTGGCACTGAATACTTCCTAAATATATCTAGGAACACTCAACCACAACAACGTCTTTCCTAGGTGCATCTCATATTTGCAAAAATATTTTTTTTCCTATTCTCTATTCCCTAAAAGCGAGATTTTTTTAGCTTTATTCAAAATTGAGATGCACCCACTTTCCTTGAAATTAAAGAATCACCTTTCTGATACAAAGCTATATCTAAATGCAGACAAATAACCTATATCATAAGGATTAAGTTGTAACGACAAATATGCCATTATTCTTACTTTTAACTTTTAACTTTTATTTCCCATGTCGTTTTTGATGCCACTGCCAAGCATGAGCAACAATTTCTTTCACCTCTGGATATTTGGGAGACCAACCTAATACTTTCCTTGCTTTCTCACTGCTCCCGACCAAAATAGGTGCATCTCCAGGTCGGCGATCGCGTTCCTCTACTTTAAATTCTCTACCAGTTACTTGTTTGACAGTCTCTATAACTTCCCTAACTGAAAACCCATTACCATTGCCTAAATTAAATATATCGCTGTTACCTCCATCCAACAAATATTTTAATCCCAAAACATGAGCATCTGCTAGATCGCACACATGAATATAATCTCGAATACAAGTACCATCAGGAGTATCATAGTCTGTACCAAAAATGGATATAGACTCTCGCTTACCTAATGCTGCAAACAATACCAAAGGAATTAAATGAGTTTCTGGATTATGATCTTCTCCAGTTAAACCATTAGGATGCGCTCCCGCTGCATTAAAATAACGGAAACAAACCGACTTAAAATCATAAGCAACTTCAAAGTCTGCCAGTATTTGTTCTATCATCCGCTTACTCGCACCATAAGGATTAATCGGATTTTTCGGATGGTCTTCAGGAATAGGACTGGTTTGCGGTTCCCCATAGATAGCAGCAGTTGAAGAGAAAACAAACTTTTTCACATCTGCTTTGAGCATCGCTTCTAATAATGTTAGTGTGCCAAGTACATTATTGTGGTAATATTTTTGGGGGTCTTTAACTGATTCGCCGACAAAAATGTATGCAGCAAAGTGCATTACTGCTGCAATGTTGTGAGTAGCAAAAATTTTATCTAATAAGGAGCGATCGCTCGTATCCCCAACAATCATTTCTACTTTTAGGACATTTTCTACGATGTCCCGATGTCCGTAGACGAGGTTATCAAGAATTACTACATCATAACCTGCATTTTGTAAAGCTTGAACTGCATGGGAACCGATATATCCTGCTCCCCCACTTACTAAAATAGTTTGCTTAGTTTGTGACACTTTTTTAATTTCCCTACACTATTCTGAGTCTTTATTACAACTATACAGCAGAAAATTTCCAATCCCCTATAGAACCCCTGAAGGGATCTATTTAAAATTATAAATTGAGAGTAGGGGAAGTAGGGGAGTGGGGGTAGGGACGTTGCATAAGGGCGTCCGTACGGGAGTGTGGAGAGATGGGGAGATGGGGAGATGGGGAGATGGGGTGTATTAGATATCTCCCACTCATCCAATCATCAAATCAATTCTTACGCATTTTTTATCAATTACTTCTCGAATTGGACCTATTTTATGGAGATACGGTGAGGGCTTCTAAAAAGAGATTGGAACTAGAGAAAACTACTTTAAATCTGGAACTTTTTGTGTTAGGATTTTATACTCTTGGTGTTGCTGAAGTAAAGCATGAATCTTTTTCTATATAAATCATCTCTACTAGCCTTCGTAAGAGTAAAATCAGAAGGAAAATATCCTGATACTTTTAAAGCGTATACTAAATATCCCAGTAGAGTAAAAGGTAAAAATGCTTCGAGACTTTTTCAATTTCCATTCTTGGCAGAAATTAGTTTTAATTAGTCTTCTCAGTCTAGTGTTCGCGTTGGCGGAGCCTAGCGGCAGATATATCGCTACATCCGAACTTGTTAATGCTCAAATCATAGAGCCTTCCATGGCTTCGTTCTTGAATTCTCTGCTGGAACAACCATATTTTTCTGAAAATCTGGAAATTCCAACTTCTTTATCCGGCAAAATAGGTAATCTCGAATATGCAGCAGTCAAATTAGACGGACGCTTAGTTTTCCAAGTTGCGGCCACTAATAACTTAGATATAAATACCAAGGATGATATCAATATTTTGGTTACAGAAAGAGTGAGGATAATTGAGAAAAGATTAAAATCTATTGTTACGCAAAGTTTCGATCCTCAAACTTTGAAAGTTATTTCTGGTATCCTTAATGGTGAAACCGTAATAATTGTTTCAGACAATAAAAAATTACAACCAGTAACCCTGCTGACTTTGACTAAAGCAGATGCTCAGTTGTATGGGCGTCCTATTTCAGAATTGTCGAAACAAGCAAGTGTAAAAGTGCGAGAAATTCTAATAGTTGCCTGGAAAGAAAGACAACCAGAATATTTAAAAATTCAAGGGATAAAAGGAGCAAAATTCCTTTGCTTGTTACTGGTTATCACTTTTATTGTGATGCTGTGGCGAAGATTATTAGAATGGAGAACGGAATCACACCACAAGTATCTGACAAAAATCTCTACTGACTCTTCATTATCTCTTGATACTAAATTATCATCCTGGCTGATCAAGATTCAAGGAATGCTCCCTAAAAAAAATTTAGGGCAAGTTGGTGGTATTTTTGAAGCGATCGCTAATTGGTTTCCATCTCCTAGTCTAGAGGAGAAAAAGCAAAAGTTAAGGCAGAACATTAAAAGTAATATTTGGTTATGGTATTTGCTAACATTAGTTCTGATCTGGATTTGGTTAGTAGGTTTAGCGATAATTTTTGGGCTATTTCCCTATACTAGACCCTTGGGATTATGGTTGATTTACAAACCGAGGCTCTTATTTGGACTTTGGTTAACTCTGTTTGTAATTAATAAAGTCGCAGATATAGTCTTTAGTTGGCTCCTAAACATTTGGTCAGAAATACAAATTCTTTCTGAAAAAGTTGATACTCGCCAAAAATTACGCTTATCCACTTTAAAGCAATCTTTTGCTAGTATTAAGGCAGCCCTGATCATTCTGATTGGCATCTTTGTGTCTCTACGATTCCTTGATATTTCCATTGTTCCTATTTTAGCTGGAGCAGGTGTTGTTGGTTTAACTATATCTTTTGGCGCACAAACCCTCATTCAAGATTTAGTTCATGGTACTGTATTTCTGATAACTGATTCTTTTGCTGTGGGAGATTGGGTTGTGATAGAGGACGTTGAAGGTCGTGTGGAGGAAGTCAACCTTCTCTATTCAAGAATTCGCAATCTTAAAGGAGTTTTGTTTACTGTTCCCCATCATCAAATTAAGATTTTGCAGAACCATACTAAAGATTGGTCACAGGTTGACTATACAGTGGAGGTATCCTACGAAACTGATGTGGACAGAGCATTATCTGTTTTTGAACAAGTAGCAAAGGAATTACATGATGACCCTAACTGGAGTCAATTGATCGTCGCGCCTCCTCAATTATTTGGTGTGGAAGAAATATCTCACCAAGGAATTAAAATACGTCTGTTGCTTCCCACTCAACCTGGAGAACACTGGATGGTAAATCGGGAATTACGGCGTCGTGTAAAAATAGCTTTCGAGCGCGAAGGAATTGCGATCGGTATTCCCAAACAATCTTTTTTAGTACAGAATTCAACTAATTTATTCGACATATCCGGAAAAGAGGGAGTAGGGAGTAGGAAGAAATAAGAGATAATTTCCCATGGGAGAATTGATTTTACTTTTAATTTTTTGACAATTATTATTCCGACTTTCTCTAGTCTTCCGACCCTCCCCACACTTCCCACATTCCCCACCCTCGCCACACTCTGCTTTTTTCAGCAAACCCTAATTATACAGCAGAATATTTCCAATCCCTAGAAAGAGATTGGAATTAGAGAAAACTACCATGAATCTGGAAACTTTTGTGTTATGCTTCTAAGGCAAAGTGTTTTTCAATTACTTCGGGAATTTCTGCTGAACTAATCCGACTGTATTTAGCTTTGTTCGGCATAATTACCATATTTGGTCCTGCTTTGCACTTTTTCAGGCATCCGGTTTTCTTAATTGTCACCTGGTCTTGTAAGCCCCGATCGCTAAGTGCTGCAGATAATGCTTGACAAACTTTGCCTGCACCTCGTTTTTGACAATCAGATTTTTGACATACCAAAATCTGAGCTTTTTTAGCAGGACATTTAGGATTAGCTCCAGTTACTTTTTGAGATTTACTACAAATATGCTCAGTTTCTGGCAATCTTAGCTCTATGAGTGGGCTAGATGAATCATCAACTAATTGGACAGTATGATTTTGGCATGGTACTGTTGAATTATTGCTAAAATCTGGTATAATTTCGAAAGCTTTCAATTCTTCTTCACCAGTTTTTAGACATACTGTCATTTCACCAGTCATTTTCACCCCTAAACCTGGTATTAATACCGATGAAAAATTCCGTCGTAAACGCTTGGCTATTTTGACAACATAATTATTTCCGGCGGGTGTCTCTACATGAACATATTTGACTTTATAGCCATCTTTGATGGTAACTTCTTGAACTTTTCCTTCGAGGCTGAATTTTTTCTGATGCTTCTTCAATTTAGACATTGTTGGTTACTTTTGCTTACTAATGGTTGTCTGTGTGGCTTGGAATAAGTCTAATTACTTAGGTAAAAGTTTTGTATCTCTAAACAGATAAATACATTACTTTTGCCTCTATCTAATTCATGGTATTAATTCAGGATATTAGCTAACCTCCCAACAACTTTGTAACAATTGCACCAATTCGTGACGATGAGCTGTGAATTGTTTTAAAACACTTTCTAGTTGGTTAGCTTCATTTGTGTTTTTTAGATTTACTTGCAATGGCTTTTCTGCTTCACACGAACAATCAATATCTAACTCTTGTAAGCGTCTATAGACTTGCCATCTATCTACAC
Source organism: Dapis hubbardiae BLCC-M172 (assembly GCF_050016015.1). Classification (NCBI taxonomy): domain Bacteria; kingdom Bacillati; phylum Cyanobacteriota; class Cyanophyceae; order Oscillatoriales; family Microcoleaceae; genus Dapis; species Dapis hubbardiae. The sequence continues at coordinate 23,740 of NZ_JBNHEQ010000108.1, read as the reverse complement.
AACTTACTGGTAAAATTTCGCAGGTGTCTGGCCTCTGGTTGAATGTACTCATTTTTTTACAATTGAAATATATTAGCACTAAGTTTATTTGTCAGCTCTGGTGGAAGTGGAGTATGTTTCTACCAGAAAGCCTTTATTTGTAAGTATACACTACCTAATAAATTTTCTCAATAGTCTGATAAAAATTACTTGCTAACTCACAATATCTTTTATCTGTGAACCTGACTCAGGTTGACTCTCCTATTAACTGTGGTAGACTTAAGACTATTAGCAATAAAAAAGCTAGATAACTAGCATTAAACTAAGTTAATTGACAGAGGAATAAATAATATGACTACAGCTACTCCAGTACAAGCATTTGGTGAAATTAAGGATAATCCTGTTGGATTAGAAAAAGAGGTAACTACACCAGTATGCGAAGGTATGAATGCTGCTTTGGCCAGTTTCCAGGCTTTATATCTCCAATATGAGAAACACCATTTTGTTGTAGAAGGAGCAGAGTTCACCCAACTACATGACTTCTTTAAAGAAAGTTATGATGATGTAAGAGAGCATATCCATGAACTAGCAGAACGTCTAAATGGTCTGGGTGGTGTTCCAGTTGCTAGCTTTGCTAAGTTAGCTGAAATGTGCTGCTTTACTCCAGAAGTAGATGGTAGCTTTAGCTCTCGCGTTATGGTAGAACACGATCTAGAAGCAGAACAGGAAGTAATTAAGTTATTACGTCGTCTTGCTGGACAAGCTGAAAGTTTAGGCGATCGCGCTACTCGCTACCTCTATGAGAAAATTCTACTTGAAACAGAAGAGCGTGCATATCATTTAGATCATTTCCTAGCTCCAGATACATTAGTAGTATTGAACTAGGTTAACTATTACAAGTTGTACAAGTTGGCAATTTAACTGTTCTGGAAAATTATCAACATAGAAGTAGATACAACACCTGAATTTTTGTTTGTAATATAATAAATTTAAACTAGCAAAACTCTTGATTTTCGTAGATTTGGCAGGCAAAAATCGGAAACCAAATTAAGTCAGATTTTGCCTGTTAAACTTCCATCAGGAATAAAATACAAGAATATTAGGTGACAGGGAGATAGACTCATCCTCTCTGTCAATTTTTTTTTGCTAGATAAGTAGCTATTAAGTAGATTATAACCCTGTTGCAAAAATTTAGCAACTACTTGGAAAAAAATTTAATTTTTGTAAAATAGATTACTAAATTTGTTGATTAATCAAGTGGAGTGAGGTATGGAGAAAAATTGACTGTCAATTTCAGAACAATACTCATTGACCAGTAAATCCAATATTTTGGTTGCCAGGAGTCTTCAAGTCAGTCAGGCCAGCTAAAAAAGCTTTTTTTCCTCCTTCCTGTCCTCTGCTTTCTAGGGCAGAAAAATTTATCTATCATTTCAAAGTTGATACACCATTACTATAGTTGGAGGGCAACAAGAGCATCTACAATGAAGATGGCCAATAGTATCAAAACAACATACAACTTCTCCTGCTTGTCCATCAGAGGTTTCGTACATAGAATTGTGGCAAGGTGCTTTAGCGTTGGTAATAGCTTCAGCCATAAATTCAGGGGTTAAATCTGTAATATTTAGATTTGCCATTGAGATATTCTCCTTCAAGATTATTTTTTTTGTTTTTTGCTTTTGCTAAAAATTAAGCTTTTTCTCATTTATTTGTAATCTAAATATTCAAAGTTATTAGCTTCATTTTAATTGTTATCTTAAATCTAAATAACAGAAATAAATCTAGATTATTGATTGCGAAACATATGAGATTTAACTTTTTATTTATTAAATACTATATTCCTATTACTCATAAATTAGCTAGTTTTTTTCTGGATTAAAAATGACTTAAGGTTGAAAATTAGGTCTGTTTAAGTGTTGAGTTAAAAAAATTATATTATGTAGGAAAGAAGATTAATACTATTTCTCCATTAAGTTGAACTTAATAGAAGATGAGAATAGTCATCCTGTTTCACGGAAGTTAAAAGTAGGGGTGAATGGCCATTCGCCCCTACAAAAGCGAGTGCGTAATTTTGAGGTTTCCTGCGGGGCGTATAGAACCCCTAAGCGTATCTCCAGAAAATAGGTCGGAGGGAGAATTAATTGATAAAAAATGGGTAATAATTGATTTGATGATTGGATGAGTGGGAGATATCTAATACACCCCACACCCCATCTCCCCATCTCTCGACACTCTCGTACGGACGTTGCATGCAACGTCCCTACCCCCACTCCCCTACTCTCAATCTCTAATTTTAAATAGATCCCCCTTCAGGGGTTCTATAAAGTGCGGAAGTAATTCCGCACACAGCCTCTCCAGAATGTAAGACCCACTCAAGACAGTCAAAAATTAAGATTTCATAGGCTCAAAACTTTTACGCTACAGTAATTTCAGGAAATTATTTCACATCTAAAGTTTGAAACTATTTGTGAGACATCTAAAGTGAATTGGTATCAGTTTAATCAGGTTTGAGCAACAATTATGAAGTGCATTCTTACAAAGAAATAGTATAAGAAGTGATAGATTTTCAAGAAATAATAGACTTAATGGGACTGACATTTCCGACAGAATGCTGGGCAAACAGGCATTTTTTCTCCCAGAAAATTTCTAAGTAGCATTACAGCGGTTTTCATTTCAGTAGACCACGGTAGGGGCGAATGGCCATGTGCTAACGCAAAGCTCCGCTTTATATGTCGCGCAGCGAAACGTCCCTACAGAGTTTTGATTATGACGATGTGGTTTATCCATCTGAAAAGCGCATTAAGACAAATTAATTATAGAAAGAGTCATTATTGTTTGCAGAGGATGACCGAGGAAAACACCTATTTTTATATTGGCGAGCCATGTATGCTCGGCCTAAAGACACAGGGTTTATTGTTCTCCAAACCCCACATCCAATAATATTGGAGCTTTAGTAGCTTCGTTCCTGCTCCATTTGCCCCTAGTGTGGAGAACTAAATGTTATTAGAGGCCAATATGATTACCATTACAGAGATTATTAGGGATAGAGGGCCAAGAGTGAAGTTTCTGGCGATTATCTTTAGTAAAACAAGGTTAAGTACCTCAATTATACTAATGGTATTGGGGAATTGGGCTACTAAGTAATTTGTAACTATTTTTATACTAATTCCGCTTAATTCGGTATAAGAAAATGTTCTATCTTAAGCTATTGCCAAATTTTTCGCTTATCTGCCCATCTGCCCATCTGCCCATCTGCCCATCTGCCCATCTTCCCATCTCCTCATCTCCCCAATATTTTCGGGCGGGCAGGATGCCCACCCCACTTATATCAATGCCGAAAATTATACCCGTGCTTCAGTAACACCGTAAAGAAAGCATGAGAAAAAATTGAAAACGCCTTGAGTAATCATGTGTTAGCAGATATCAAGTTGGTAGCCGATATCAAGTATGCACTATTCTGGAAAATGCAGACAAAACTTTTAATTTGCGTCTAACTGATGCAGACAAAACTTTTAACTTGCGTCTAACTTATCTCGCTCAACCTATTGCAATTTCATAAATGTACTGGCAACATATTAATTGAAGACAAGCAAGAGACAAAACTCAAACTTTTGCCAACTCTTCTGCAAAAAAAAAGAAAGAAAAAAAATATAGGATATTTACAATGACCCTTCCTCAACTACAAGTCGATCCCGTAACTCAACTCGTCACAGTTGATGATGCGTCACCCACCACCTCCGTGCTATAGGATCGCGCAGTGCAACAAGCTGTAATCAATACTAGAGTCTGCCCTACAGTTGCCTCTCGTGCCTATTCCATGGTGCACACAGCAATCTATGATGCTTGGTCTGCTTACGATCCATCAGCTATGTCAACTCAATTAGGAGACGATTTACAGCGTCCTCAATCAGAGAACACTGATGCTAACAAGTCTGAAGCTATGAGTTTTTCAGCTTACCGGACTTTGGTAGATTTATTCCCCAGTGAGCAAGCAGTTTTCGATGATGTGATGACACAATTGGGCTTAGATCCCAGTAACACTACCACTGATGTTACTTTACTACTCCTGCTGGTATTGGTAACGTTTCTGCTCAAGCACTATTAGAATTCCGTCAGAATGATGGTTCCAACCAACTAGGAGATGATCCTAACGGTAACGGTAATCCCTATTCAGATATAACTGGCTATCAACCCCAAAATCCTGCTGGAGATTCTATTGATAGAGAACTTTGGACTCCTGAGTTTGTTCCTATTAACGATCCTACTGGTCGAGTGCAAAATTTCCTAACTCCACAGTGGGCATAAATTACACCTTTTAGTCTCGAATCACCTGAAGCATTAAGAGAAGCAGGAGTTCTAGGAGCAGGTCCAGAACCATTCTTGCTACCAGGTGTTGAAGCTGAGGTAGACTTAGTTGCTAGTGAAATCACTCTAGCAGATGGCTCTGTTGTTGAAATCAGTCAAGATATTATTGGTACTATCATCAATCCTGGATTTATCCAGCAAGCACAAGATGTTGTCGATCTAAGCGCTGGTCTGACAGATCAAGAAAAGCTAATTGCAGAATTTTGGGAAGATGCTGGTGGTACATCCTTCCCTCCAGGAACTTGGATGACTTTCGGTCAATTTGTGTCTGCTAGAGATGACAACGCATTAGACTCCGACGTTTAGCTATTCTTTAATTTGGGTAACGCAGTATTTGATGCTGGTGTTGCTACTTGGGAATCTAAGTGATAAACATTCAACTGAACATGATATTGTAAGATAAGAGTTTTATCCTTGATTGTTACCGTGATCGAGATTAAAAAAAAGTCTTTTTATCACTTAAGCTTATTTATAATATTATTGAGATAAATATTTATCCTCAATAGTTAGTTGAGATATCCCCAAAAATACAGCGCCTGTAATATTCTTTCAGTCAGATTTATTAAAGAAGTTAATTAACTAAAATAATTATGTCTTTTCTAAACTCCTCAGAAAAGATTTCTTTAAATTAAAAGCTTAAGGGTAAATATTTATCTGAAATAGAGGCTTCATAGCTATTTTTGCAGATATTCTGGTAGTTTTTTTGAGGGCTGTATTGAGAGTAAAGAAAGCTTTGAGTAATATCAAATCCGGTACTATCGGTATAAAAAAGCAGAGAAACCGGGTTTGTCTCAAATGCTCTTGTACGGACGTTGCATGCAACGTCTCTACCATTGAACTCCCACAAACCCGGTTTCTTGTTACTCCGATTTCGTAGCAAGCAGATTTGATATAAAATTTAAAACCAGCCTTTAGTAACAGACATCACAAGATATCAATTTGGTATCTGAGATGAGGCTGAGATGACTATTAATTGCCCCTTAAATTGAGACATAATTTTTTAACTTGCGTCTAAGTTATAGAGAAAAAACTCTTGCCAATTCAGAAATAAATCGGCAATATATTAACTAAAGATGAGCAAAAGATAAAACTAAAACTTATGCAAATTCTTCGCGATCGAAAAGCAAAATTAATACTTACTGATAGCTGAATACTCATAGCTAATCACTTATTAATTAAATAAGGAGCAATTATGTTAGATACAACGTTAGATATAGCGCCACTAGCCAACTATTTAGGTTTCTTAGCATTAGTATGCTACATCCTGACTTTACTACCAACAAGTATGAGAATTGTTTTTCCTCAAACAAAACAAACAGAAATACGGAAAATCCTGCTGAAAAACCGACGAGAAATAGGAGTAATTGCCTTTGTACTTGCTTTAGGACATGGAGTTTTGTTAGTTGCTAAAAGAACCTTAGATTTTACTGAATCTCATACTTATTGGATATATGTACAAGGAATTGTAACTTTCATTATTTTCACACTATTAACAATTACTTCTAATGATTGGAGTGTGAAAAAAATGAAGAAAAATTGGAAGAAATTACATGAACTAACTTACTTAGCATTATTTCTGTTAGTCTGGCACATAATCAACAAAATGTGGGGTCATTGGACACACCTGACACCATTTGGAATGGTTGGAATTATAGGTATAGCAGTTTTATTTATTGCTAGAAAATGGAAAGAGCGTCAAAATCAATTATCAAAATAAAAACCCAATAAATAAGAATTAAAGCTAACTTAGATTGAGATAAATCAACGTATTCAATATTAAATTTAAGGAGATAAATAATGGTTGCAGCGAAAAAATCTAAACAAAACTCACCTTTCTTTAATAATACTTACACAGTAATAGGATTAATTGTTCTAGGATCTATTGGAGCTTTTTGGTTCTCGCGATCGCGATTAGTATCAGTCAAGAATCCTGTTTCAGACGTAGCACAACAAACTGTACCAGAGCAAATTCTGGCAAAACATAAATCATGGGTTTACACAGTAGACATTAGTCCTGACGGTCAAACTATAGCTAGTGGTAGTTATGATGGTACAATTAAGATTTCCAATGTAAGCAATGGTGAATTGCTGCATAATATCAACGCTCACGACAATGCTATTGAATCTCTGGCTATTAGTCCATATGGAAAAATCCTTGCTAGCGGTAGCTGGGATAACCACATTAAGCTTTGGGATATTTCTAGTGGCGCTCTTCTCCGCGATCTTCATAGTCATACTGATGATGTCAAAGCGATCGCCTTTAGTATTGATAATCAAACCCTAGCTAGTGGCAGTTATGATGGTATGATTAAAGTATGGAATATTAAAACTGGTTCTATTAACCGTCGTTTTAAACATCCAAGTCTTTTAACTTCCCTAGCTTTGAGTCCAGATGGAAAGATGCTAGCAACTGCGGGCAAAAATGGTCTAATTAAAACTTGGGATTTGAGTACGGGTAGAGAACTTCACTCAATAGCAGCACATAAAAGGAGTGTGAGGACTCTCGCTTTTAGCCCTGATAATAGACTCTTAGGAAGTGGTAGTCAAGACCGAACAGTTAAGTTATGGCAAGTAGACACTGGTCAACTACATGAAACTATTGAGAAAGAAAAAGCAGTTTTCTCTGTTGCTTTTAGCGCCGATAGCAAAACTATTGCCACTACCAGTCACGACAGAAATATTCATTTATGGCAGGTTGATACAGGAGAACTAAAGGAAAAGTTGACATCTCATTCCAAAGCAGTTTGCTCTGTAGAGTTTAACCCTGATGGTAAAACTCTTGCTAGTGGAGGTGCTGATGGTGCTGTTAAACTCTGGTCTATGTCTGATTCACCTCAAGATTTACAAGATATCAACATAACTCTCGAACCGCCTGTTTTGGAAGAGAAAGAAGTTCATACTGTAGCCTCAGAAATTACTGAAATACAACCAGAAATTAAAGACGCATCCTCAGAAACTACTGAAGTACAACCAGAAATTACTGATGTAGCAATGTTAGAGAAATTAAACCAAAAGTTGTACGATCAAATCGACGTAAGTTGGCGACAAACTCCCAGGTGGTATGAAGACTTAGTATTTCAAATCAAAGTTAATGCTGATAATGAGATGATCAGTATAGAACCAATGAACCAAGAAGCTATAGATTATATTGGGCAAACTCCTTTACCAGAGCTATTAAATAATACTAATTCTGAAGCCATAACCCAGAAACAACCTTTGGGAGTATTCCGGGTGGTAATGACATCAACAGGTGTACTGAAGGTCGATCCTTGGCAAGGATGGTTGTAATATCAAATCCGGTAGTATCGGTAGAATTCAAGAGCGTAGGGGTTTGGTCTCCAAACCCTGCATAAACTAGGAGTTTTCGCTCTTTTCTGATGGTAGAATTATATCACTTCCGTTGCCCAGCGGATTTGAGATAATTTAAAAGTGAAATAGGTATACTATTTTTCCATTTTAAGAAAAATAGTATTAACAAGACTTACACATAACTAAGATATATAGTAGGGGAGATTTCCGTGCCGAAATGCTCCTAATTACGCGAATCGCCCCTACATTTGTCAGAAGAAATTAGAGCAATTTCGGAGGTAGTGAGGTACAAAACAAAGCAAAGACTTCCAGTCTATTAGTAATTTTGGTAACACAAGCATCCTGCTTGTTACAGCAAACGAAGGCTGAACTGCAAAAACTGTACCTCAGCATCCTCAAAAGTGCTGTAATTTCCAAAAAGTGAAATATCAAGAAAAAGATCGTCAACTAATTTTAATCAGTCCTGTAGGTTGGCTCGACTATTAGCTGACTGCTGAGGTGCTAATAGCTGAATGCTTACGGGAAATATGTTAATTTTATGGCTAGTTATATAGCTGAGGCTCGGAAATATTAATATTAACTAAGCTAGTTAAAGTTGAACTACATTTCTTAATAACCTCAACCTTCTCAATTTGCTCCTTTATCCATTCATTAAACAAATGAGACATAATTTGACAACGTAATTTATCTGTTAACTCCGGTTGAACAATTTCTTCCACAAAAATTAAATGTACCCCGTAAGCAGTTACTATAGGTTTAATAAGTTGGGGGGGTTTAGCAGCAAAAACTACTGGATAAACTTCAGGTCTTAATTCTCGAAAATTTACTCTTCCTTGATATCCACCAGCACGTCGTAATTCTTCCTCTTGAATATACTGATAAGCAACTTCAGAAAAAGTCTTTTTTCCTTCCTGAATAGCAGAGAATAATTCCATTGCCAAATCTTCATTATCTAAAATAATTTCATAGATAAATGCACCACCATAATTTAATTTGTTTTCTAAGAAATATGGCTCTATCTTATCATGAAATAAATGATCTGCTAATTTACCAGATAAAAAACTATAGTAAGCCATTTCCTCCAAGTCATCTATAGATAAACTATGTTTATGTAACCAAGCCCATGTTTCCTTAGCACCATGTAGCTGATTAATTACCCGTATGGCATCGGCTGCTTTTTGAAGTTCTTCTGGTTTTGCTTCAATGCCTGCATCTTCTGCTGCTATTTTGATGATTTTGCGGGTAATTATTCCTTCTATAGTTTCTGAAAGTTTCAAAGAAAATTTAACTTGCTTGAGAATATCTTCTGGTGTAATAGTAATACTTTCTAACATAAATTTACTCGATAATATGCACTAGATTATTCTCTATTTTTTTCTCATTGAAAAAGCAGTCAAGAGAGAAAAATTCTAGAGACAGAATCAATATTAGTGGGGATTCTTGACCCCAACAAGCTTGTACACACCACAGGTAACGTTAGGGATTTTTTACCTAATGGATAATTATTAATTAATGAACCCATAATGCTTCTAGCCTGAAGTTAGGTCTTCACCACAAAACTAAAAAATTACTCCTGACTCTTAATTTTTCCTAATTTCCAGCCGTTTGCTGTTAATTGGAGACACGATAATCAAGATAATTTTTTTATACTGTAACTAGGTCAGTATCTAATTTTTTAGAACTTTTAAATTGCATTTTTGCTTCTAAATTTAGTTGATGTATAAACTGATTTTATCTTGATTTATTTGAGGTAGAAGGAGGGTCTTACTGACGATCAAAATAGGATACTCCTACTACCTAAAAATTGAATTTTGATAGGCTACAATCTCTGGACTAACATTTTTTTTGAGCATTAATTTTATTAAAAGTAGAAAGTAGTCAACTAACACTCTTAAATAACCAAATGCTAATATTTTAGGTAATCACACTTGATTGTTGCTAATATTTTCAAACAGTTTAATATTTCTTTTATGAAAGTGGAGAGCTGAAAGACATAATGAATTAATAGTCTAGATATCTAGACTATTTTTTTGACGCTTCATATTCTAGAAAATGTCTTAGTACCACATATTTATTGTTAGTTATTAGCAGCCTCGAAAGCTAATGTTCTCAAATATGGGTCAAGATTTAGCTCTGAGTTAAGATCCTGAATTACAATGTTTTTACCATTGTAATCTCGATCGGTAGTTTGCTCCATTTGAGGTCGTTTTCCTTTAGTGGATAGCCCCATTTGTTTTAACAGTCGATTAATATGGCGATCGCTCAACTTGATACTAAATTCTTTGGCTAAATGTTTTCCTAACCAATTAGCAGTCCACCGCCTGAAGACATAACCATATTCTTTAGGGCTATTAGTTACCAACTCTTTCAAACGTTCTAAATATTGTTGGTTAACTTCTTGAGGACGACCTATCGGATGATCTTTCCATTTATGGGCTTGACCAGACTTAGCTATTAGTATCCAATGCCGAGCTGTACCTGGAGCACAACCTATAGCTTCACAGATTTCACTCTGGGTTTTACCCTCATCTGCTAGAAGAATAATTTCAATTCTCTGGCGATACTGCCACGGTAGGTCATCATTCAAATTCTTCTGTAAGTGTTGTCGCTGAAAAGATGTTAAGTAGTTACCGTTTACGGATAACTGAGTTGTTTCGGTTTTGCAGTTCAATTGATTAGACAACATAGGTTTCTGATTAAGTATTTACAATTCCAGTTGCTATTTCCTACAACCAGGAGTATTTCTGAACTCTTAGCACTTATGCAGTTTTTGATATCAATGTTGAGCAAATTTACTTGGGAATTAGCTTTCCGCCTTATCAGAAAAATATGAATTCCTTAACCATAGAAGATCAACTACTAAATTTTGTTAACTATCCTGATATTTTCCAGAATACATTAGGGGAATGATTCACAGGATTGTGTTTTTAGAAAAACATCTTATCTGAAACCATCATGTAACTAACTTTTGAGAAATTTAGGCTCTACAAACCTAGGTTTTGTAATAATTTCAGTTTCTTAAGATTTATTTTATAAATCAACAATTAAGAAAATAACCGAATTTATCAAATATTGCAAATGGTTTTACTGAAATTCATCAAATATTCATAAATTTGCCTATTTTATTCTTCGTTTTAAACTAACCTTAATCTCTTTTAATTTTTTTTAGTTAGTTGATTTTTGTTAAACTAACTTTAATGTCTTTTGAATTAGTTTTAATCCAAAAATCAACTCTTGAAGTTTATTTTATACAACCTAAACAATGCCAATTTATTTTCTATCTGCTCCCTCATTCCTACTGAAGCTAGTCAAGCTATAATAATTAGTTGGATTGGAAATTATAGCAGCAACCAATATAACTATATTAGCAATGAGCTATGGGCGATCGCATCTTACAGACAAAACTAAAACCTTTATTTTATCAGCTAATTGCGATCGATTTCAACTCTATTGACATCAAGTTTATTTAATTAATTCATAAAAAAAACCTATCTTTATCGCTTCAAAGACAAATCTTCCTATTCTCGCAACTAAAGTCAGTCAAGCTATAATAATTAGTCCAACTGAAAATTATAGCAGCAACGAATATAACTCTATTAGCAATGAGCTATGGTAGAATCTAAGCCCCCATTTCCCCATCTCCCCTACTGTAATTTCTATAATTTTAAATAGATCCCTTCAGGGGTTCTATAGAGGTTTTCACTTCATGACTTGCATTACTTCTTCCTTCTTCCTTTAAACCCAAATCTCTGTACTCTAAAAACATGAAAACTTCTATAAGACTTGATTTGTCAATTTAAAAGAATTCAGCCTCTTAATATTTACTTTATAAATCAACCTTCAGCACCTAACTGTCTACGCAACCCATCCATGGATTGTAATAAATTGTTACGATAATATGAGGCGTAAATTATATAAATACTATGCAACTAACTTGGTTAGACAGTAATTCCTGGCTAATTGAAATTGGAGGCAAACGACTTCTCATAGATCCTTGGCTCGTTGGCCCCCTAGTCTTCGGTAATCTACCTTGGTTATTTAAAGGGGAACGACATACTCCCCGTGCCATTCCAGAAAATGTAGACCTCATTGTATTGTCTCAGGGACTAGAAGACCATGCTCACCCAGAGACACTTAAGCAATTAGACAAAAATATTCATGTTATTGCTTCTCCCACTGCGGCAAAAGTAGCAAAAGAGTTTGGTTACTCTCAGGTAATCACACTTGGTCATGGTGATACCTACTGTTTTGATAATAGTGTTGAAATTAGAGCAGTTCCCGGTTCACTCGTCGGCCCAACGTTAGTAGAAAATGGTTACATTATTCAAGACTTAAGGACTGGAAATTCAATATACTATGAACCCCACGGCAACCATTCTGAAGAAATCAAAGAATTTGCACCTATAGATGTTGTCATCTCCCCAATCATTAATTTGAATTTACCCTTAGTGGGACCAATAATTAAAGGAAATGAAAGTGCTTTACAGGTAGCTAAATGGTTGAAACCCCAAGTCATGCTACCTACAGCAGCAGGAGGTGATGTAGATTTTCAAGGATTACTAATATCTTTTCTCAAAGCTGAAGGAAGTATTGAGGAAACAAAATCTCTATTAGCTAAAAATAATCTAGGGACAAAAGTTATAGAGCCTCAGCCTGGAGAAAGTTTTGAAATACAATTAGAGCAGCGACCAGTAACTTATTAATTTGACCAAACAATAAGGTCTTTATTAAATATCGTTACCTAATTATATAGTTGGGAGTAAGGGATTCATTAATGGATAATGGATAATGGAGTAGGGGAGCAGGGGAGATTGAATATAGAATTATAGACATATCTTGTATCAGGACTTACGCATTTTTGCGTTTTAAACACTATATATCTGCTATAGTTTTTGAACGTCATATATAGTGTCTGTGCGTAAGTCCTGATTATCAATATTTGTAGTTCATATACTTGGAATCCGTTGTATCATCCTAATTATCAATAAAATCCTTTTTTTGACAATCATTTAATTATTGTGTATGATTATCAATAATTATATTTTTTTGATAAAATACCGTGGCTCTTTATACACCATCTTCATTTAAAGCAGAACTAAATGAAAAAGGTTGGCGAATGACTCCCCAACGGGAGACAATTTTGCACATCTTTCAAAATTTGCCCAAAGGCAATCATCTGAGTGCCGAAGACCTTTATAATATGCTACAAAATAGAGGTGAAAGAATTAGTCTATCTACCATTTATAGAACCTTAAAGTTAATGGCGAGGATGGGAATTCTACGAGAACTAGAACTAGCAGAGGGACATAAACATTATGAAATAAATCAGCCTTACCCTCATCATCACCATCATCTTGTTTGCGTACAATGTAATAAAACTATTGAATTTAAGAATGACTCTATTTTAAAAATTGGTCTCAAGCAAGCTGAAAAATCAGGATTACATCTTTTAGATTGTCAGTTAACTATTCATACAATTTGTTATGAAGCCCTAAGAAAAGGATGGCCTTCCCTCGTATCTACTGAGTGGTCTTGCCCACGGGCGCTTACAGATACAGAAAACAGTGAATAGATCGAATTTGCTGAACAAAAAATATCCCCACTTTGATATAGAGGTGGGGTTCAAGTAAACTAAGTCAGAAGTCAGAAGTCAGAAGTTGTTTTTGTCACGGGGATTTTTAGGAATGAGGATTTTATGATCTACACAAGTTAAATTTCCTAAACTCAATATTATAGCGCTGTGCTCCGGGAACAGGCACTATTGGAACAGGCAACAGGGAGAATAAATTGCCGATAATATAAGAATTCTAGCTCTTTTGCCCCTACTACAATTTGTAAAGATACCAGCGCTCATTGCTATATATTATCTGAGTTCTTTCAAAAAAATTCTGGATTTTATTTAAGCTTGAGGTAGCTAATCTCCAATATCTGTTGTACTAATTCCATAACGTAGTTGAGCTTTTGCCACTGCTGCTCTTGTTTCTGAATTATAAACTCCATTCAATGGACCAAAATATATTCCTTGTAAGCGAAGTCGATTTTGAAGTTCCAAGACTTGTTTTTGGCTACGAATATAACTAACCTCTTGCCCAGAAGTATTTTGGGTGACAATCAAAGGATGTCTTAACGCTTCTAATGTATTTCTTCGAGCTACCCCACTAGGAACAAATCCCACATCTTGCTGAAAACATTTGACCGCAAATTCTGTTCCTGGTCCAAAAAAGCTATCAATCACCCCTGGATAATAACCCAATCTTGTTAACAAAATCTGGAGTTGTTTTACAGCCAAACCTCGATCGCCTCGTTGCAGCACACTTAAGTTTGAGTATTGCCTAGTAGTATAATTGACTCTGGAACTTGAGTTAGATACGGGACCTGGAGGTAAAACTTGATTAGGATTAAATAGAAATGCTTGGGTTGTTGGTCCAACTATACCTGTAGGAGTAATTCTATTTCTCCTTTGAAAATCAATTACTGCTATTTCTGTACTTCGATCAAAATAATTAGTTATTTGCCCCTGATAATAACCTAAATTTTGTAAACGTTGTTGTAATTTCCCAATCTCAGGACCTGTGTTTCCTCGTCGCAGAAATACTCTCTCCACAGGAACAGACTTAGTACCAAAGAGAAAGTCTCTAGTGGTTATCCCTACCTGACCCGTAGGTGTAATTCCATGAACACTTTGAAATCTAATGACCGCAGTTCTAGTATTTTGGTCATAAATACTATTGATTGGACCTCTGTAAAAGCCTAGTTCTTTTAACCGTCTTTGAATAATTGCTACTTGAGGACTAATTTCTCCAAAAGATAATACTTGTGTGGGAGAATTTAATAATGAACTATTAGTTTGACTGGTTCTGCTACCACCAAATAGTAATGACCAGGTGGTAGGTTCAATTTGACCACTAGGTGTAATACCATTGTCTTCCTGGAACCGTATGACAGCTCTTTCTGTTACTGGGCCATAATAGCCAGTTAGGTTCGCATTGAAATAGCCTAGCTCTCTCAATTTTCTTTGAACAGCTGATACTGTTGCAGCTCTGTCTCCACGCCTTAGATATACTGCACTATTAGGAGAAAGAATTGCATTACTTTCTGGTCCAGAGCCAGAAAAAAAAGAGTTTCTTGTCAGTTGTGCTTGAGCTACTATATTCTCCTGAGTTTGGCTAAGATTAAAATAACTATTTGTTTCAGAAGCAGAAATTTCCGACACCTGAGCAAAACTAGCATTAACCAGAATAGAATTAATAATTACTAATGATAAAAATTTAATATAAGCGAAGCTAGAAAGTTTTTTCCAGTTAAGTCCTTCAATCAGTTTGAAATCCTTAATTTCTTCACTAACCAGAAAAAATTCTAAGTATGCAAGGGATTCCATAAATTTTCCTGTTCCTGGGAGACTCTAAGTTTTTATATTAACAAGTTAAATTTAATTTTAGTATTCAGATTTTAGTATTCAGATTTTAGTATTCAGATTGTTTGATGATTTTTTCTGACTACAATAAGTCTATTTATAACTGTTTTAGTATTTAAAATTTACTAAGATGCAAGAATTATTAGTAAGCATTCTGTAGGAAAAATTGACTAATAACACCTAGATTATCACTATGATTATTACTCACTGATACAACTTTGGATTATACTGAAACTAGAAATTTTATAGAAAAAGCTAGATTAGACAAGTTTATTAAATATCTCTAGTGCCGCTACACGGAAGTCAGAAGTACGGGCGTTTCATGTCGCGCAGCGAAACGGCCGTTAGCTTCGCATAACTATCGTTAACGCCCGTACAGAAGTCAGAAGTATTGATTAGTAAGACTTTTAGGATTTTGTAACTGGTCACTTATTTCTGCTATCCTGCACTAGGTATTTTCCTAGCCCTACTTTACTATACCTATATTAATATAATAGGTTACTGGGTTTTATTGATTATTAAACAATGTAGAGCATAATTCTTAAATTGTTGAGAAACAAAAGTTTTCGATTTTTAGAGAATAGTTTAACTATTAAAACAAAACAAAGGAGGGGAAATAGAAAAAAATACTATACCTGATTAATATGAGAAAAGTAAAATAATTATATCAAATTCTCAGGAAATATAATTTTATTTTAGTTGGGAAATCTATTAAGAGAATGTTTGTAAACTAAAGATTAAGATGGTTAGAGTGCTTAACTTTCCATTGATTACGGCAGAATGTTAAATTTTGGTTCCGGTTCATAATTATTGCCGCCTCACCCTCCCCATCCTGCGCCTGGATTTAATATTCCTTTTACAAACAGTCTCTAAGGTTAATTTAATTTATTTTTACCTACAACTATCAATAATATTTCCATAATTTTGTTGCACTAAACAACTCAAGATTTAAACTAAACCAACGCGATCGCAAATTAAAACTACAATACCAGCAAAAATAGTAATTCCCAGAGCAGTTATAGGATTTTGGCCTTGATTAACAGCGAAAGAAGTAGCAACACCAGCTCCTAAAGCAGCAGTAATAGCTACAACTAATGGGTCACGGTTAGAACGATTTTTATACATTTTTCACCTAGAATATTTTTCTTAAACAATTTATCTCAACGTTGTTTGAATACTTACACTCAGTCAGTAAAAACTGCTGATTGTGAGGTTACTGAATATCTATAATTGTCAAGCTATAGATAATATCAGGAGCATCTCAAAACTAACAACGTTTTATAAACCTATCACTTAAATAATGATTAAAGTAGCAATTATTCTGGTTTTGTAATTAAGATTTAGATTTATCTAAATTTCTTAACAAATAGTATGTTGACCTAATTCTAGTTATAATTCTCAGTTGTGCAGAGCGGAAAGTGTGGGATAATTCAGCAATTAACAATTATTAATTATTACCTCGTCTGAAAAAGGATAGGATTGAGACTTAAGGATTTTTTGGATTTTATCCCCTATCCAAGGCTATCCTTTATAAACATATTTCTTAACATAAAACTTGACAAAATAGACAAGACAAATTTTCTACTTGTCCTTAACTGGATATTTCGAGAGATTCAACGTATTTAATTAGAAGCTTTTCTCCCCCACCTCCCCATCTCCCCACCCCCCATCTTTCTATCAGAAAAGGGTTTTATGAGTTCCTTATAAGGGATAGTATCCAAGGGGAGGCTTGAAACCTGAATTGTTGAATGAATAATTATTAACTATAAACTATAGTATTTCCCAAGGTAGTGAGGTACAGTGATAGTCATTCTGAATAAGACTGGGACGAGTTTTCCCTTACCTAGAAAGGGTTTCAGCAAAAAAAGTGTTTCATCCTTATTTGAAATGACTATATATTTTTGTCTTTTTATCCCCTGTTACCATTGAAGTATTCCCTCAAACTTAAAATTTTGTACCTCACGCTTTTTGGGAATTGTTATATCAATTATTAAGAGACTCTTTGTCAAATATAGCAATCCTAAATAGGTTGTGAGCAATCAAAAAGTAAATAAAAAAACTGAAACTCTCGCCTGTTGCCTGTTGCCTGTTGCCTGTTGCCTATTGCCTAAAAAGCAGTAAGATTTTTGACACGAATAAAATAGGATTGCTATAAGTATTAAGAAAAAAGTTTCAAAACTCAATCAACTAGCTTGAATAAGGCAAGGGATTGAAATAACTCTACAGAGATAGGAGGTATGACTATTCATACTTAATCAGTTAGTTGTGAAGTTCCTGATAACAAATAATCGTTTTTTTGCCTATTCCCTATTCCCTGTTCCCTATCTTCTTTTTTCATATTTCCTGATACATTCAACCTCTTAATTATTAATTATTAATTATTGAACTTCACGCCTTAGATATTCAAAAAAACTTAATTATACCAATTATCATTTTTTTTATGGATCATTATTTTTGAGTAAATCTGGACGACGAGATTTTGTTCTTTGAATTTGTTGTTCATAACGCCATCTTGCTATTTCAGCATGATGTCCAGAAAGCAAAACTTCTGGAACCTTCCAACCACGAAAATTAGCAGGTCGAGTGTAATGAGGATAATCAAGTAATTCAGACTCAAAACTTTCATTAGCTAATGACTCAGCCTTTCCTACCGTTCCTGGAAGTAACCTGACTACCCCATTAATTAAAGCTAAAGCTGGTATCTCTCCACTTGTAAGGACAAAATCTCCTAGGGATACTTCTTTAGTAACTAAATATTCTACTCTTTCATCAATACCTTCATAATGACCACAAATTAGAAGAAGTTGGTCATATTCTGTAGCGAACTGCCGGAACATTCCTTGGTGCATTCTTTCTCCCTGGGGAGTTAAGAGAATCACCTCTCGTTTTGACAGAGTTGGCAATGATTCTACAGCAGCAAATATAGGTTCTGGTTTTAAAACCATTCCCACTCCTCCACCATAAGACTCATCATCAACTTTTTTATATTTGTCTGTGGTATAATCACGGGGATTAACTAGATTAACCTTGGCAATATTTTTGTCAAGGGCTTTCCCCAGTAAACCTAAATTTAGAGGTGTTGTAAAAAAGTCTGGAAATAAGGTAATAACATCAAATCGCACGGCAGTTAATACTATAACTAATTAGGGTGTCCTGAAAAATGTAGAATTTTCAATTGTTGAGATTAATTTTTTAGAGTATGCTGTGCGGTAAGAATTGGGCAACAAATTAAAATTATAAATTTAACCAATCAAACAAATGTTGAAAAATTCCAGAGCAAGTAGGGGACTTGCAAGTTTATAAGATAGTCTATTATTATAACAGATTATTGAAATTAAATGTGTACCTGCTGTCCAAGATTAACAAGATGATGCAGTTAGAGTCTCAAGCCTTAGAACTAGATACATTACGCCCGACAAAAACAACTATTATGGTCATCGGAGGAGCCGAGGATAAAGTTCATGGAAAAGAGATTCTACAAACTTTTTTTAATCGCGCAGGGGGAGTAAATTCCAAACTAGGAGTTATTCCTTCAGCTTCGAGAGAACCAGCAGCTCAAGGAGATAGATACCGTAAGGTGTTTCAAGATATGGGCGCTGTTGATATTAAAATATTTGACATCCGAGAAAGGTATCAGGGAGAAGACCCAATCTGGTTAGAGTATTTGGAAGACTGCACCGGAGTATTTATGACTGGTGGAGATCAACTGCGTCTTTGTGGCCTACTTGCTGAGACCCCTTTGATGGACAACATCAGAACTAAAGCTTTAGAAGGAAAAATAGCACTGGCCGGAACAAGTGCAGGAGCAGCAGTTATGGGCTATCACATGATAGCAGGTGGTGGTAGTGGCTCATCACCAAATAGATCTTTAGTCGATATGACAAATGGTTTGGCCATATTGCCAGAGTTAATAGTAGACCAACACTTTCATAACCGGAATCGGATGGCCCGTTTATTAAGCGCGATCGCCACCCATCCAGACAAAGTTGGTATAGGAATAGACGAAGATACCTGCGCATTGTTTGAAGGAGACGGTCAAATTCAAGTCATGGGTAAAGGCACAGTCACAATTATAGATCCGGTAGAAATGTCTTATACAAATTCTGCCAAAGTAGGGGTAGAAGATCCTTTGAGTTTGTCGAATCTCAGATTACATATAATGTGCCATGGTGATGGTTACGATCTCCATTCCCATACGATGAAACCAGGGCTTTCTGAAACAATAATGCCTCTAGACTAATATAATTTCCGATAATTTATCAGTTATTGAGAAGTTTGTTCCTGTAGATGAGTAGCTTACCTAATTGGCAGACATAAAGCGTAACTATACTGAAAACTATATATATTTTGTAGCAAATAAAGTAATAGACAGTCCAAATTCTTCTACCATCACAGGATTATCATCCGATATTTTTAAGATGGAGTTTTGTTTGGAACTACTAAATGTTTCTAGCATGATGCAAAACAGTAAATTAGCGCCATCTAGAGCAGGTCAAGCTTTTTATCAGTTTAGGCAATGATTGACAACCAAAATTGTTGCTAGCTGCGAGACCGTAGTTTTAGCTAGATTAATGTTTTCCATCATCCAAAACTTGTCATAACTGCGGTCATGTTTATAGAGAACTAAAGTTAAGAGAGCGTACTTTCAACTACCCTCATTGTATTTAGCACTCAAATAGACCGCGACCTTAACTAGGTTAATCAATTTAGTAGGGTAGGCTGTACCCGAAGTTACGCCTGTGAACTGGAAAAGGCCGACCTCCCAGGTTGAAGCAGGAAGCAAGCATCTTTAGACTGGCATTACAAATTTTTTCCTAGTTTTGCCAAAATTTTATAGGTATTGTACAGCAGAAAGGATTAGTGCATCCTGAAAAAAATTTTGTAGTAAACAGTTTAGCAAATATTCTGAGCAGAAATTAAAAATAAAAATACCATTGCTTTTCTGATTCTAAGCATCACCTTCAAATCCTCCTATGAAAATCCTCAAACTCCAGACATTACGCGGTCCAAACTACTGGAGCATTCGCCGGCATAAACTGGTGGTTATGCGCCTAGACTTAGAAGACCTATACGAAAAATATACATCTAACATTCCTGGTTTCTACAAAGGATTAACTAAAGTTCTACCAAGTCTGGTAGAACATTACTGTTCCCCAGGAGTCAAAGGTGGTTTCCTCAGTCGTGTGGAAAAAGGAACATTGATGGGCCATGTAATCGAACACGTTGCCCTAGAATTTCAACAGCTAGCAGGAATGCCAGTTGGTTTTGGTAGGACAAGGGAAACATCTACTCCAGGAATATTTCAGGTAGTAATAGAATATCAAAATGAACAAGCAGGTCGTTATTCAGCACGAGCAGCAGTAAGACTCTGCCAAAGCATTGTTGATACAGGTACATATCCTCCAACAGAATTACAGCAAGATTTAGAAGACCTCAAAGAATTCAAAAATCAAGCATCTTTAGGTCCAAGTACAGAAGCTATAGTCAAAGAAGCAGAAGCAAGAGGTATTCCTTGGACTCAACTATCTGCTCGGTTTATGATTCAGTTTGGTTATGGGGTCAATCAAAAAAGAATTCAGGCAACTCTCAGTAACCAAACAGGAATTCTTGGAGTAGAACTTGCTTGTGATAAAGAAGGTACGAAAAAAATTCTCAAAGATGCAGGAATACCAGTACCTCGTGGTACAGTTACTCGCTACTTTGATGAACTTCAAGATGCCATTGAAGATGTCGGAGGTTATCCTATTGTAATTAAGCCTCTAGATGGAAATCATGGTCGTGGTATTACCATAGATGTGAGAAATTGGCAAGAGGCAGAAGAAGCTTATGATTTAGCCAGCAATGCTTCTAAAACAAAAAGTGTAATTGTGGAACGTTACTACACAGGTAAAGACCACCGAGTGTTAGTAGTAAATGGCAAAGTTGTAGCAGTGGCCGAACGAGTTCCAGCTCATGTAGTGGGAGATGGTAAGTCTACAGTATCAGAACTAATTGAAGAGACTAACAGAGATCCTCAAAGAGGAGATGGACATGATAACGTCCTAACTAGAATTACAGTAGATAAACTTGCCCTTTCTATCCTAGAAAGACAAGGATACAGCATAGATTCAATACCGAGAAAAGGAGAAATTTGCTTTTTAAGAGCAACAGCTAACCTCAGCACTGGAGGTATAGCAGTAGACCGTACTGATGAAATACACCCGGAAAATGTTTGGCTATTATCGAGAGCTGCTAAGATAATTGGTCTAGATATTGCAGGTATGGATGTAGTTACTGAAGATATTTCTAAACCATTGCGAGAAGTGGACGGAGTAATAGTAGAAGTTAATGCTGCTCCTGGTTTTCGGATGCACGTTGCTCCTAGTCGCGGTTTGCCAAGAAATGTGGCAGGAGCAGTAATGGATATGTTATTTCCGGGAGCAAAGAATGGTCGAATACCAATATTGAGTGTTACTGGTACCAACGGTAAGACTACTACTACCCGACTATTAGCTCATATGATGAAGCAAACTGGTCAAGTAGTTGGTTATACCACTACTGATGGAACTTATATTGGTGAGTATTTGGCTGAAGCTGGAGATAATACAGGTCCTCACAGTGCCCATTTAATTCTTTCAGACCCCACAGTAGAAGTTGCTGTGTTAGAAACGGCACGGGGCGGTATTTTGCGTTCTGGTTTAGGTTTTTCTAACTGTGAAGTGGGAATAGTATTAAACGTAGCTGCTGACCACTTGGGTATTGGAGATATAGATACCGTAGAACAACTAGCTCAACTGAAAAGTGTAGTAGCTGAGTCAGTAATGCCTAAAGGATATGCAATTTTGAATGCTGAAGACCCATTAGTAGCAGCAATGGCAGAGAAAGTCAAAGGTCAAGTTGCTTATTTCTCAATGGACCCAAATAACGAACTGTTAGTCAAACATACAGAAGCAGGGGGTCTGGCAGCAGTTTATGAGAATGGCTATATTTCAATTTTGAAAGGTGATTGGACTTTAAGAATTGAAAAAGCAGTTAATGTACCAATTACAATGGCTGGTAAAGCTCCATTTATGATTGCTAATGCTCTGGCAGCTTGTTTGGCCGTCTTTACCCAAGGAGTAAAAATAGAGCATATTCGGGAAGGTTTGTCAACCTTTGTGGCTTCAGTGGATCAAACCCCAGGCCGGATGAATATGTTTAATATGGGTGGTTATCATGCTTTAGTAGATTATGCTCATAATCCTGCTAGCTATGAAGCATTAGGTGGATTTGTCAGAAATTGGCCAGGTAAACGGATCGGTGTAGTTGGTGGACCAGGCGATCGCCGTGATGAAGATTTTGTTTCTCTTGGGGAACTAGCAGCAGATATTTTTGATGAAATTATTATCAAAGAAGATGATGATACTAGGGGACGACCCAGGGGAAATGCTGCGGAACTTATTTATCAAGGTGTTGAGCAATTCTTGAGTCAAGGAAAAGATTCTGAGTCAAAAGCTATTTATGAATCAATTTTAGACGAGACAACTGCTATTAATACTGCTTTAGACCGTGCTTCTTCTGACAGTTTAGTAGTAATTTTACCAGAAAGTGTGAGTCGAGCTATCAGTTTAATAGAAGCTCGTAACCCAGTTAAGGATCTTGAATTACCTGAAAGTAGTTTAAAATCTAATAACTCTCCAGAAGAGTTAAAAACTTCAATTGCGCATTAAGTTAAATAATTAAACTTTTTCTGTCAAAGGGGTTGAGATTTTCAACCCCCTTTTTATGATAAAAATCTAGTTGTTCAATGATAGATTTTTTGAACATTTTATCGCAGTTGAAGCAGGATATTTATAAATGCTTAAACTCAGTCATGGATTAATTCTAACTTCTGAGTTGTGCGTTACTATACCTGCTTCTCATCATAGTTATTATTTTATTGATAGATTTTTCCTTACTGAATTTTATAGCAATCCTACATCAGAATGATAGATTTTTTGAACATTTTATAGGAGTCGAAGCAAAGATTAGGATATTTATAAATGCTTAAACTCAGTCATGGATTAATTCTAACTTCTGAGTTG
>NZ_JBNHEQ010000108.1:0-534 GCF_050016015.1 Dapis hubbardiae BLCC-M172 | reverse complement strand
TGCGTCACTATACCTGCTTCTCATCATAGTTATTATTTTATTGATAGATTTTTACTTACTGAATTTTATAGCAATCCTAAATCAGAATGATAGATTTTATCGTAGGGGTTTGGTATCCTTTCCCGAAGCTAAGATAGGATTTGGAAACCAAACCCCTACATTTTTTTTCACAAATCCTGGACGGATTATAGCAATAGCCAGGGCCATTAGGACATAGAATAGAGGAAGTATACTGCCTAGCGATCGCTAACCATGCCTCAACCCTATAGTTATGATTTCCGAAAAAAAGTGGGTGGTGGTGCATAGTAATGGTAAAGGAAGCACCGGGAGTGTGGGGAGATGGGGAGATGGGGAGATGGGGAGATGGGGAGATGGGGAGATGGGGAGAAATTAAAAAATATATATCCTCACCATTACCATGCAGGACTACCAAAAAGTGATAGAAGGTATCGAACTCGATGGCTTGAAAAAAAGTGAAGCTATAGCAACAGCCAGGGCGATTAGGACATAGACTGATGATGAATCAAAGACCAC
>NZ_JBNHEQ010000107.1:0-8683 GCF_050016015.1 Dapis hubbardiae BLCC-M172 | reverse complement strand
GCAAAGTATGAGATGCACCCTGAATGGTTATAGTATTTTTCATAGGACTTAGGTCAAGATACTAGATATAGAGTTGAAAAACTAGAACGTCTGAGTTTTGAACGCTATATGTATATTCTCTGGGTAATTCCTATTTAAGTTATAGGGAGTCGGGAGTCGGGAGTGGGGAATAGGGAATAGAAAATCAAGTATTTTGGCAAAGTATGAGATGCACCCTGAATGGTTATAGTATTTTTCATAGGACTTAGGTCAAGATACTAGATATAGAGTTGAAAAACTAGAACGTCTGAGTTTTGAACGCTATATGTATATTCTCTGGGTAATTCCTATTTAAGTTATAGGGAGTCGGGAGTCGGGAGTGGGGAATAGGGAATAGAAAATCAAGTATTTTGGCAAAGTATGAGATGCACCCTGAATGGTTATAGTATTTTTCATAGGACTTAGGTCAAGATACTAGATATAGAGTTGAAAAACTAGAACGTCTGAGTTTTAAGCGCTATATGTATATTCTCTGGGTAATTCCTATTTAAGTTATAGGGAGTCGGGAGTCGGGAGTGGGGAATAGGGAATAGAAAATCAAGTATTTTGGCAAAGTATGAGATGCACCCTGAATGGTTATAGTATTTTTCATAGGACTTAGGTCAAGATACTAGATATAGAGTTGAAAAACTAGAACGTCTGAGTTTTGAACTCTATATGTATATTCTCTGGGTAAATCCTATTTAAGTTGTTTGGATGCTTATAATATCATACTATTTGAATTATGTAGCAAAAATCTTGTTACTATTTAATATTATTAAAGCAGGTAAGGGAGTAAATATAGAAAGGGAAAACTTATCTAAAGTTTATCTAACTTATTCATAACTATACCTATCAAACTAAAATGAGTAAGTTGATTCAGTTGTCCATCCATTTAGTCCCTATCAGCGACAATTAAGGTATGAAGCTAGTTGAATGCCATGTCATCACGAAAAATCATCCTTTTTGGTCTGAAATTGACCACAAGGCTTTTTTGATAATTGATAATTGATAATTGATAATTGATAATTAATCGAATCTAGGTTGAAAGCCTATCCTCATAATTGATAATTATTTAGTCGGGATACTTTACTAAATTGAAAACTTTTTGTCAACAAAAATCTTACTTATTGTGCAAAGTTTAAAATCTTAATCATTATTAATTATCCATTAATGAACTACCAAGGTAAGTAAGCAAATTATTAGGAGATTAGATCGATGTTGGAACAGTTATTTTTCAGCTTTAAAAGAGTGGGAAAAACAGCCTAGTAAATTTTTAGGAAAACCGAAAATTCCTAAATATAAACATAAGACATGCATGCCGAAATATTCTGCCATATCCAGATGAATCAATTTACGCGCAAAGCCTTAAAAAAAGGAATTTGTCATCTGTCGATGAGTGAAATAAAAATTCTCACTTCACAGACAGAAATAATAGAGGCCAGAATCGTCCCCAAAAGTAGCTGTTACATAATAGAAATAGTCTATGAAAAATCGGAGGAAACTACAAAAAATCAACAACTAGCAGGAGTAGATTTAGGAGTGAATAACTTAATGGCTGTAACGACAAATCAAACAGGAACTGCACCTATTTTGATTAAAGGCAGACCATTAAAAGCAATTAATACCTTTTATAATAAACAGCGCTCTTGTTTACAATCTCAATTAAAAAATAACCACAATAAAAGTAATTCTCCGAAGTTAAAAAAATTAACTCACATTCATGTCGGCTCTTAGCCGAAACGAAATTGTCGAGTAGAAAATTATCTCCATACAGCAAGTAAAAGAGTAATAGATTGGTGCATTAAGCATGAAATAGGAATCTTAATTATCGGGCATAACCAGACCTGGAAACAAGAAATAAAATCAGGAAAAAAGAACAATCAACAATTTGTGAACATCCCTCATTGTAGGTTGATAGAGATGTTAACATATAAAGCCCAACTAAGAGGAATAAAAGTAATAATTACAGAAGAATCTTATACGTCTCAATCGAGCTGTTTAGATGGGGATAATTTACCGAAATATGGAGATAAAAAAACGAAATTTAGTGGAAAAAGAGTAACAAGAGGGTTGTATAAAACCAGGGAAAATAAATCATTAAATGCAGATGTAAATGGGTCATTGAATATAATTAAAAAAGTAATTCCTGATGTTTTTGACCAAGGAAGAAAGGGTTTGCCGTTTAACCCTGTAGTGGTCGATCCACTTGCGTTTAACTAAGCTTTCAGGTTGTTGAGTAAATTTGAGTAAGTTTGGTTGAGCGGTATTGGTATTCATACTCCTAAAGTTATGGTGAAAAATAATTGTATATTTACCTAAATTCCCTAAAATCAACAATGTAAACTGAAATACATCATCATGGAGAAAAATTAATGGATCTAGTCAGACTCCAAAACTCACTGGATAATATCTCGTTTGCTATCTTATTTACTACGATGCTCATTTACTGGGTAGGTGCTGCTTTTCCCCGTATTCCCTATCTCTCAGTTTTGGGTTCTACAGGAATGGCGATCGCTAATCTCTGTATTGCAACATTACTTGGCGCTCGTTGGTTAGAAGCTGGTTATTTCCCTATTAGCAACTTGTACGAATCTTTATTTTTCCTGACTTGGGGAATTACTACTATTCATCTTATAGCTGAAAATATGAGTGGTAGTCGCCTGGTAGGAATCTTTACCTCTCCAGTTGCTATGGGTATTTCTGCTTTTGCTGCCCTAACTTTGCCCTCCAATATGCAGATATCTGAACCCCTCGTACCTGCTCTAAAATCTAATTGGTTGATGATGCACGTTAGTGTAATGATGTTAAGTTATTCGACTCTTATGGTGGGGTCCTTATTGGCGATCGCTTTTCTAATTATCACCAGTGGCCAAAAAGTAGAACTTAGTGGCAGTTCTTTTGGCACTCGTGCTTATAGAAATAATCATTTTGGGAAGCACTCGGAAAATTTACAACTGGAAACAGAAGGAGCTAACCTCAACGAAATTAAGAATAACCATGAACCTTTTCCCCTATCTACAAAAAATGGTCATAGTCAAACTGCTGTTTTGGAAATGACTCAGGTTACTCAAACAGTTGAGGCAGAAACAACCCTTTCACCAGAGCGTTTAAATATTGCCCAAACGCTAGATAACATTAGTTATCGTATCATTGGCTTAGGGTTTCCACTACTGACTATTGGAATTATAGCTGGAGCAGTTTGGGCCAATGAAGCTTGGGGTTCTTATTGGAGTTGGGACCCGAAAGAAACTTGGGCCTTAATTACTTGGTTAGTATTTGCGGCCTATCTTCATGCTCGTATTACTAGAGGATGGCAAGGGCGAAAACCTGCTATTTTGGCTGCTACTGGGTTTGCTGTAGTCTGGGTATGTTATTTAGGAGTAAATCTTTTGGGTAAAGGTTTACATTCTTATGGTTGGTTTTTTTAACAGGTTTTCCAGGTAACTCTTATCAGGAGTGGGGGAGTGAGGGAACTGTGGGAACTGTGGGACTCACCCCTCACCCCTCCCTGGATGGGAAGTCCGTTTTTATTAATGCAGCTTGGGTATCTTCGAGACCCTGTACTCTCCATCCCCATACTCCCCACACTCCCTAGTCCCTACTCCCTTTTTCATTCAAAATAAATCCAGGATAACTTTTCTTATGGAAACTGAAGTTCATCTACTAAATAATGATGATGTTTTGTCTACAGGTGCTAGTCTTTTAATGTTTCAATGTACATTTAAAGTTAGTGAATATATAACTATGATTTTAACTAGATTAGAGTCGGAAAATCTATTTGAAGATGGGCTAGAATGTCAATTATTAAAACCTGGTTCTTACTGGAACAAAGGAAAGGTAAAACTTCGTTTAGAATTTTATACAGAAACTTCTGATACTGTTTCCAAAAAAGGTTTATCTAAAACTGTTGTTAGTTCTATTGCTAATTCTGAAGAAATACTAGAGGATGTAGGAATGTGGAGTTGATTTTCAATAAATTATTCAGTCACGAGTTAGTAGTTTTTATCTTAAGGGAATAGGGAATAGATATTAGTATTAGTTGGAATAAAGATTTCTATACCTTAACTTGGTGGTGGTACATTGTAATTATTTTAGTCAAGGGGAAAGGCAGTGGGAATATCTTATACTAATTACCAAAAGTAATGCTATACTTGATTAATACTTCAGTTATTAAGTAATTATCTTGGTAGAATCATATTTTTTCTTATTTAAGGCAATTTAATATTAATTATCATTATTTTTACTTCTCCCGTAGGGACGTATCGCTGCGCGACATGTTTGCGGAGGATTCCGGAACGGAAAACGCATTTTTGTTATGAAACGTTCCTACACTCCCTCACTCCCCTACTCAATCAAATGTAGAAAAGTTTTTGAGAAATGGTATTACTCCCTTGCTATATAGAATTCGGTTATATAATATAGCAATCCTGAATAGGTTGTAACATTTTATCGTAGGGGTTTGGTCTCCAAACCCAAGCGCGAAAAAGAGATTTGGAAACCAAACCCCTACAGTTTTTTTTTCACAAATCATTGAGGATTACTATATATGTTTATAATTCTATAATTAGGGCTTGCTGATTAAATTTAAAAGCATTTGGAGATAAAGGTTTGAGCAATTTTAGGTCTGAAATACCTTGGTTTTCAGTTCTTCATGCACGGTTCCCGAAAAATCGAAAAGTTAGCATTTTGGGCAAGAGTTTTGGAAAAAAATTACTCCCCCTACTTCCCTACTCCCCCGCTCCTTAAAAAAGACTTTTTCAGCAAACCCTAATTACTTCAATATTCAATCTACCAATTTTCTACCTACCAACCTCCGCTAACTATATAGTAAGTATTCAACCGGATTTGATATTAGTAGGTAATTTGTTCTTCTCTTCGGACAGATTTTAGTAATGAATAACGAACTCAATTTCCAGGAAAAAAGTTATTATGAACTGCTACTATATCTGATTTTAAATATAGAAAACTTTCAAATATTACCCAAAATAAAATTAGAAACTGACTTACCCCAGAAAGTTAGAGACAATATTCAAACTTATTTTTTTACTTATAAGTCTGCTTGTGAATTTGCTAACCAGATATTCCTAGAAATTTATCAACCTGGTGCGATAAAAAAATATTGTCAACAAAGCAAAATAGGGAAAAAATTACCAACCGCTCTTTATATTCATATCTCTGCTTTAGAACAACTTCATCCCTTACTGCAACTCTACGAAAATTTAGCTCATCGTTTATATCTCAAAGCCGTTTCTAGGCAAAAAGCTGATGCCAAAACGACCACATTAATAAAGTTTAATTTTGACAAACCAACAATTTCTTATTTACACTATCCAGATTTTAATATTGACCCTCATCCTGCCTTAAAAACTAGCATTTCCATTAATCTGAATGAGGGAAAAGTTGAGCAGAGAAACTACACCAATAGTAAAAATCCTCCGGTGCTGCATCGGAAAGAAACCTTTGTTACTCCTGAATATCCCCACTACCAAAAATTCGCTCAATTAACTTCTGCTGAAGTAAAACTAGGACTGTTAGATAATACTCGTTTAATTGGTACTCGTAAAGGATGGTTAACACACCTTAAAAATCATGGCATAGAAATTCAAGACCATCATGTAATTCAGCATACTATTGAGATGCCAATTTCCAAAATACAACGTCATAAAGCTGCTATAGTTCGTAAAAAAATTTCTAAACCAGTACGTTTAGCTGTAGAAGCAAATCTATTTACAGAAGGTACAACTTTTTTTGACTATGGTTGTGGATATGGCGAGGATATCAAATATATTGCTAAAAAAGGTTATTTAAGTGCAGGTTGGGACCCCTATTATTTGCCAGAAACTCCTTGTATTGCTGCTGATATTGTCAATCTTGGTTATGTAATTAATGTAATAGAATCTTTAGCCGAACGTAGGGAAGCTTTGATTAAATCTTGGCAGTTAACTAAAAAAGTTTTAATTGTTTCTGCTCTGGTATTAATTGATGATAGTAAAACTGAGGGAAAACTTGCTTATGGAGATGGCATAATTACAGCTCGTAAGACTTTTCAGAAATATTATGAACAGCAAGAATTAAAGTCTTATATTGACCAAGTGTTGAATGTAGATTCGATTCCTATTGATTTAGGAATTTTCTTTGTTTTTAGAGATGAAGCAGAAGCTCAAAATTTCCAGGCATCTCGGTTGAAAACCCGTTTATATACACCTAGAATTAGTTGCAAAAATAAGCGGTTTGAAGATTATGAAGAACAGCTTATTCCTTTGATGAATTTTATGAGCGATCGCGGTCGTCTACCAGTTAGAGGAGAACTTGACGAAGAGACAGATTTAATTGAAGAATTTGGTAATTTTCGTCGTGCCTTTCAGTTAATTATCCAAGTAACTAACTATCAAGAATGGGATAAAATAACGGATAAACGGCGTCAAGACTTGTTAGTATATTTAGCCTTAACAAAATTTAGTCATCGCCCTAAGTTTTCCCAATTCTCAGAAATAGTTAGAAATGATATTAGAGCTTTATTTGGTAGTTATACTAAAGCCTGTACTTTAGCTGATTTAATATTATTTAGTTTGGGTGATTCTGTTCTGATTAGTAAATGTTGCCAAAATAGTTCTATTGGTTATAAATCTGATTATTCTTTATTAGTTCATGTTTCTGCTGTAGCAAAACTTGACCCTTTGTTGCGACTTTATGAAGGTTGTGCTAATCGTACAATTGGTAGATTAAATGAGGCAACTATCGTTAAATTTCATCATAAACTACCAATAATATCTTATTTATTTTATCCCGACTTTGATACCGAAGCTCACCCAGTTTTAGATACAACTATGAATATTGATTTGCGGGATTTAAGTGTGGTCTATGAGGATTATACAAGTGAATATAATCCACCAATTTTGCACAGAAAAGATGCTTTAGTAACTTCAGATTATCCCCACTATGAAAAATTTGCTAAACTTACAGTCCAAGAAGAAGATAGAGGACTTTTAAATGATTTAGAACAAATTGAAAATAGACTCGGATGGCTCAAATGTTTAGAGAAAAATTGTACAGAAATTAAAGGTCATCGTGTTTATTGGCGTACAAATGTTGACCCTTATCAATTAAAAATATTAAAGTCTGCTGATGCTGCTAGGAAGCGTAAAAGAAAAAAACAAAATAATTAATTATTAATTATTAATTATTAGGGTTTGCTGATTATAGCGGTTTTCACAAAAGTAGACTACAAAACTTCTTCCTTATTCCTTGTTCCTTTAAACCAAAATATCTCTACTCTATATTAATGAAAACTGCTATAAATATCAAAGCATTTACAGATAAATATTTGAGCATTTTTAGAAGGAAAAAAGTGCGAGCTTTTAGCTCCAAAAGGTTCAAAAATTTAGTATTTTGGGCTGATTATGACATAAAAATCAAGGGAAAATTCTTCTGACTACCTCCTCTATAATTCCTATTTATTCTGACAAAAAAAAGGTCTCAAGCCTCCCCTTTTAAGGGGATAAAAAAAGAGAATATTCCTTATGTCAAGCCTCTGGGTTTAGCCAGAAGCAGGTGTTAACTAATAACTGAAATGACTCTGTAGGGACGTTGCATGCAACGTCCCTACTTCCTGAGGACTACCCTCACTTTGGGCAATTAAACAAGTTGCTCTAACGCCTATATTTTCGTGACTAACCTTAGAGAATATCTATAAACAGTAGAGTCTTATTGCTGATAGCCGATGGCTTACAGCTAATAGCTTATAATAGTTTAAAATAGTGGAAATATATCAACTATAACTTAAAACCAATGAACAAATTATTTGAAAAACTGAATACCCAGGTGACAATTTTGGGAAGTATTATTGCTATTCTTTGGATTGTACAAATTATTAATGCCGAACTTTTAAGGGGAGGACTGAATTATTACGGCGGAATTCATCCTCAAAGTTCTATAGGAATTACTGGTATTTTTTTTGCTCCATTTTTGCATGGTAGTTATGCTCACTTAATAGCTAATATTGTGCCACTAATAACTCTGGGTTGGTTAATCATGTTACGGGGAGTTGGTGATTTTTTCTTTGTGAGTATTGTTACTATAATTGTTAGTGGTTTAGGTATTTGGTGTTTTGGTTCACCAGGTTCTATTCATATTGGTGCTAGTGGATTAATTTTTGGTTATTTTGGTTTTTTATTACTCCGAAGTTTATTTGATTTTAGTATTTTATCAGTTCTTTTCGCCTTAACTGCTGGTTTTCTTTACAGTGGTTTAATTTGGGGTATTTTACCTTCAGATCCTGATGTATCTTGGGAGGCACACTTATTTGGTTTTCTGGGTGGGATACTTGCAGCTCAACTTTTGGGGAAACGGAAAAGAAATAGTTAAAATAACACCCATGTTATACAACCTTAATCTCTATTTTATTTACTAATAGTTTAAGTTGGAATTACAGTCTATTCCATGTAAATGTTTTACAGTAATTATAGTAGACAATATAAACAAAAATGCAACCTTAATTCAAGACTTCAAACACTCTTTTAAAAGCTACTGCTACTGTACTTCATATACCTGGAATTTGCTGTATTAGTTACATCATTTCTGTTGAAATACTGATGATCAACAAGGAACATTCATTAATTGATAATTGATAATTGATAATTGATAATTGATAATTACCTCTCCC
>NZ_JBNHEQ010000106.1:0-15007 GCF_050016015.1 Dapis hubbardiae BLCC-M172 | reverse complement strand
AAACTGTAATTCCAAGATTAATTCCACTCCTAGAAGACTCTGACAAAGATGTGCGTGAGAAAGCAGCAGAAATTCTAGGTGAAATAGGTTCTGAAACAGCAATTCCAAGATTAATTCAACTCCTAGAAGACTCTGACAAAGATGTGCGCGAGAAAGCAGTAGAAGTTCTGGGTACAATAGGTTCTGAAACAGCAATTCCAGCATTAATTAAACTCCTAGAAGACTCAAATTTTTTGGTGCGTTGGAAAGCAGTAGCAGTTCTAAGTAAAATAGGTTCAGAAAACACAATTGTTGAATTAACAAAAAAACTACAAAATGATCGCTTTGTCAACCAAAGTATATCTGAAACTATCGGCGCCATTCAAACCATCCAACAACGTCTTCAATACTACAAAAACACACCTATGTTCAATCCACTTTATCACTACGCCCTACTAATAGGAGTCGGCGACTGCAAATACCCCAACTGGTCACTTCCTGTCACAGTCAAAGACGTTCAAGCCATCAAATCATTCCTCATAAACCCCGACTTATGTAGTTACATTGACAATGAAAATTATCTCCGCTTCCTCTGCAATGAACAAGCAACAAAACAAAACATTTTAGACAACTTAAACTGGCTCCAACAACAAGCAAAAAACGACCCAGAAGCCACAATATTAGTCTATTATTCCGGTCATGGTTGGCTAGATGATTTAACCCAAAACTATTATTTAATCCCCCACGACACCGTTGCTAGAAACAGAAAGAAAACAGTATCAACAGCATTACCAGCAACAGAATTTAACAAAGCCCTCCAGCAAATATCCGCCCAAAAACTATTAGTAATTATAGATAGTTGTCACGCCCAAGGAATGGCAACCGCCAAAGAAACAGAGGAACTAGAATTACCCGATAACTTCAATCAAACTGCCCTCCCGAAAAACTTAATAGAAGACTTAAGAAAAGGAACAGGGCGAGCAGTATTCACCTCATCCACAGGAGAAGAAAAATCTTATTATCGACAACAAATGAGCATTTACACACAACATTTTCTGGAAGCATTACAAGGAGGAGGCAATAAACCAGGAGATAAAATTGTCACCGTTTCCAATCTTATGAATTATGTGAGCAAAACCGTTCCCGAAAGCGCTCAAAAATTAGGGGAAAAACAAACCCCCATATTCGACTTTTCCCAAACAGAAGATTTTCCCGTAGCGTTATTGCGTGGGGGTAAAGGTTTACCCGATGGCGGATGGGAGGAAGTTAAACAGGAAGCAGAAGAGAATATTCGAGCGGGGCGTGATGTTTATAATGCCGGGCGCGATATAGATACAGGAGATCAAATCGATCTTTCTCACAACACGGGACATATAACAATTACTGGTAGTGATATTGGTTCAAAACAAAATTAGTAGGTTGGGTTAGGCGATCGCTAATGAAGACCTCTCCCCAACCCCTCTCCTGCAAGGAGAGGGGCTATTCTCCCCATTCCCTTGCAGGGAAGGGGGCTAGGGGGTTAGGTTTAATTTAGGTTGAGTTGAGGAAACCCCAACTGAATAAATATTTAACAGCTTTATTTAAGGAATATTCAGAGAATTTTTTAATGCTTCTTGTACCAATACAAGAATTTCTGATGGTAAGTCTCCTATTTTTTTGTGAAAAACTGAATTGCTAACTGTAGCAATTTTATCTGCCCTAATTAATGAAGTTTTTTTTAAACCTGTTTGTAATAAATTGGGATGTTCTTCTGGAATTAATACCCATGTTGTTTGTAAATTATGATTAGTAACTTTCGAGAAAATTCCTAAAATAATTGCTTCTTCTCTATGAACTGCTAAAATTAGTGCAGGTCTAACTTTTGTAGAAGTTAAATCGCTAAAAGGGAAGCGAACTAACCAAATTTCTTGAGGTTTAGGATTCGACATTGTAAATATCTTCTTCTGGTTCGTTCCACTCTGAAAAACCTGTTTCTGCTAGTTGCATTATAGTGATTGTTTCAAGTCTTTCCTCAAGTTCTTCTATGAGAGTTATTTGTTCTTGAATAGGTAGCTGAAATATAAGAGCTTTTATTTCTTCTATAGTTGGATTTAGAGTCATATTTATATTGAGGTATAATTATTATCTTTAAAATCTTTAAAATAGACCAATCTGAGTATTAATATATTAACAGAAATATTAGGTAATAATTTTGTAGTTCATTTCCTATTTTTAATTCTTTGCTTAATTTCCTCCCAGTTTGAACCTATTTCTGAGTTTTGCTCATATAATTCCAAGCGATAATCTAGTTCTTGTTTTTGTGTTTCTGTTAGTTCAATTTCATCTGGCATATCGGCAATACTATTCCAGATATTTTCTATTAATTCTAGTCTTTCTCAAATACTCAGTTGTAATATTTGGTTTATTAGTTTAGTAGTCATAATTAAATTACTTAAATAGACTTATCTGGATTTTAACACATTATTAGCGATCGCTCCTTGCATCAATTATAATCTTATTAATAATGCTGTAAAATATTTGAGCTTAATATAATGAGATTATCCCTAATTATTGGAATTTCTAGTATATTTACAATTCTCCCTTTAGCATCAAACTTAGATGCAGCAGATATTCTATATCCATCATCAAAATCTTCATCAGAATTTACTCAAACTAATATTATTTATCTTGCCAATAACTGGTATAACTACAAGGCTAAAGACGGCAGTTATACAATTTATTTTCCCCAAAAACCGGAGGAGAAAAATTTATCTGTCAATACCCCTTTAGGAAAATTAAATGCCTTATTTGCATTCTATGAATATCCAGAAGAAAAACGAGTTTTTTTTATTTCTCACGTTAAATATCCAGTCGAACCGAGGGAATATAATGTGGAAAAAGGATTAGATGGAGCGCGAGACGGAGCGGCAAAAAATAGTAATTCTATAATAGTTAGTGAAAAGAGAATTAACTACAAAGGATTTCCAGGTAGAGAAATTATTTTACAGTCACAAAAAAGACCAGATTTAAAAACATTGGCAAGAATATATATCGACCCTAACGGACCAATATTATATAGTTTACAAGTAATTGCTGAAGATGGAAATTTAGAATTTCCAGAAGCTAAAGCTTTTTTAGATTCTTTTGTGGTTTTTTAGAGAGTAGGGAGTGAATTTAGAATTTATAATTCAGAATTTAGAGTAAATAAGGGTTTTTCTTTAAACAAGGATAAGTTGTTAATTTGAAGATAAAATTTAACTATAATAGTCCTATAATTTATATCAAAAGTAATGGCTGCTAAAGACCTATTTCATGGTGCTGTAAAACAAGCACTCCTAAAAGAGAATTGGATTATTACCGAATAATTAATAATTAATAATTAATAATTAATAATTAAATAGTTTTGGTTTAAAGCCTCCCCTTGGATAGGGAAAAAAAAGTGCTAGGATATTTCCTGATCTTCAATTCCGTAACGGTTTTAACCAGAGGTAATTATCAATTATCCATTATCAATTATCAATTAATGAAAGCAGATCCCCTAAAAATAAAAATTGAGGGAGTTAAGCTGGAGGTAGATTTAGGAGCAGAAAAAATTATAGCAGCTCAAAAAGCAGAGCAGAAAATAGCAGTTGAAATAAAAAGTTTTCTCAATACTTCAGCAATTACAAACTTTTATAATGCACTAGGTCAATTTTTAAACTATCGTTTAGCATTGCAAATGACTGAATCAGATAGAATACTTTATTTAGCAGTTCCTGTTGATACATTTGAATCATTTTTTCAAGAAAATTTTACTCAAGAAGCAGTCAAATTTTATCAAGTCAAATTGCTCATCTATAATCCTACTGAGGAGGTAATTATTGAATGGAAAAATTAGAAAATTACAGAAAAATAATCCGCAAATTATTGAATAATCATGCAACTCTAGAAGATAATAATTCCGATACAGAAATTGAGTGTCAAATTATTTGTGACACAGAAAATAACCATTATCAACTTCTAGATATTGGCTGGGATGGACTCAAACGAGTTTATAACTGTTTTATCCATCTAGATATTAAAGATGGTAAAATTTGGATTCAGCGAAATATGACTGAAGCCGATATAGCCCAAGATTTGACCAATATGGGAATACCAAAAGAGG
The DNA here is from genome assembly GCF_050016015.1 of Dapis hubbardiae BLCC-M172. NCBI lineage: Bacteria > Bacillati > Cyanobacteriota > Cyanophyceae > Oscillatoriales > Microcoleaceae > Dapis > Dapis hubbardiae. Next base: position 10,905 of record NZ_JBNHEQ010000106.1, on the reverse strand, counting down.
ATATTATTATAGGTTTACACCCTCCTTATAAACGTCCTTACACAGGTTATGGAGTGAGGGAGTGAGGGAGTAGGGGAGTGAGGGAGTGGGGGAGTAGGGGAGAATTCATTAATTGATAATGGATAATGAATAATGGATAATTACCTTTGCTTAAAACCGTAAGGGAATTGAATATAAGGAAATCTCCTAAGCTTTTTTTCTCTTTAAATAGAAGGTAATAAAGCCGGATTGATTAATTATTAATTATCAATTATCTATTGGTAAAAATATGAATAATTAACACTAACTGACTGATAATTATCAAAAAGGTATTTATTCGTATTAATTACTTACAATAGTTTTCAGATCAACCAACCAAATTAAAAAAATGATTACTCTCTAAGGACGTTCCATGGAACCTCCCTACTTTTTGGTCTACCTAGGAGTCTAACTAATAACTAATAACTAATAACTAATAACTAATAACTGATAACTGATAACTGACTATTCAGGAATATCCCAAACTTTTTTAGCTAATTGAGTCAACATTTCTTGCCGATTTTCTATTGCCTGAGAATCCCATTTTTCAAATGTCTTTAAATCTTTTACTGCTAAATCTATACTTGTATTTTCCCCAACAGAAATTTCTTCAGAAATAGTTCTAGTTAACAAAAATCTTGACTTTGTATAAGCTAATTTTTTCTCAGCAAAACTAGCATTAGTAAGAGCAGATTTAATCGAACTTTCTAATAAAGTCAGATTTCCTAAACGCTTACTATAATTTCCTATTTCAGTAGGTTTATCAAATTCTGTAATTACTTCTTTTATTGGATTTTCTGGTAAAACTTGTTCTAATTCTAATTTAAAAATATAATTTCTTAAATCATCAATTCCTGCTGCACTACCCCAAGCAGTTTCATCTATATGTTGTGTAAGTTTTGCCAAAATATATTTAATTTGATATGGCTGAAATGATGATTTATTCAGTTTAAGAAATGCCTTTTCAAATTTGTCTGCTACTTGTTGTTTACTAGGAATAATGTGGTTAGTAATAAACTGCTTAAAATCTTCTTGTGAAGTAATTTGACGTAATTCACTTGCCCATTTAAGAATCATACCATCAAATGCTTTTTGATTGCGCTCGCTAGTCAACATTGCCAAAAATAATAAATTTTCCACCTCTCTACATAGATCGATAAAACAATCTTGAGGCAATTTATTGACAGCTAAAAGTAAGATTAAATGCTGCCTAACATTGACACTAAGATTTCTAATATTTACTAAATAACGATTGACAGTTCCATCAAGATTATTACCTGCTAAAAATTCTACATAAGCTTGAGCTGAAGCAAGTAAATTATTTACAAATCGAATTGGTTCAGTTTTATATCCGCAGAGAGATTCATTTTTCAGGAACCAATTATAGACTTCTTTTTCGGCAATATAATTTCCATCTTCTGCATATTTTGCCAAGATAAAATAACGCAAAAAACGCATTGGTTTTTCTTGGGAATGATAGAGCAAATCTATCATTTTTTTCCATTTTACTTTAATTTTATCATAGTTTGTTTGTTTAGCTTTAGCAAAAATTAGATTTTTAAGTAAATCCATATCATCCAGAGGTAAACCTCGATGATTTAGAGTTGAATATATTTTTAAAGCATGGGAAACACTAGCTGTTTTGACTCGAATTAACTTAACATTTTTGAGAAAATATGCGTAAAACTTTTTCAGCTTAGAAACAGCAAGTTCATCTAGCTCAAATTTATCAGAAAGAAAATCTCTAATTTGAGCATAAGCATTCTGAATATTTTTAACAGAGCGAGTAGGAGCAACAAGTTCTAAATCTACTTGTAAAGCAATATTTTCGAGTATTCCTCGACTTTCCTCATATTGTAGTTCTACCCTATGTCTAAACTGGTCATTACCCCAGTTATCCGTATATAAAGCAGCAATCTTATTTTTTAATGCTTCAATACGTTCATTAGGATTAATAGTTAATAAATAATCCCGAATTGCACAGAGAACTAAATAAGCAGTAGTCATCCGTTGCTGCCCATCAATTACTTCATAAAATTTTTCTCCACGACTACAAACAATTATACTGCCAATAAAATACTCAGAATAAGTGTTTTGAATTTGTTCAGAAAATTCTTCATAAATGTCTTGAATAAATTCATTTACCTCTTTTGCTTCCCAAACATACTCCCGCTGATAATCAGGAATAACATAAAATTCATCAAATAACTTTTCTAAAGTCAAGTCTTGAGATTCGATAGTTGTCATATAATTACCTCAATCGAAGAAGGGAATAGGGATTCATTAATGGATAATGGATAATTGATAGTTAATAATTGATAATTACCTCAATGAAAACCTTAACGGAATTGAATATCAGGAAATATCCTAGCACTTTTTTCTCTTGAAATAGAAGGCTTTATACCTTGATTTTTCAGTAAGATTTTATCGTAGGGGTTTGGTCTCCAAACCCAGCCAAAGATTGGATTTGGAAACCAAATCCCTACAGTTTTTATCACAAATAATTTAAGATTAGTATAGTTAAAGAAAGTGAAGATTAATAATTTAATAATTTATAAATTATATCATGTCCGCTGGTATCGGAGCGTGTAAAAGTTGGGGAAATGTTTATCATATTTAAGGTTTTTCCTTTTCTTCTTTCTTCTTCCTTCTCTCCTAGATAACTAAAGCCTTCTTCCTTACCTTTTCTATAGATGCTACCGGACATGATATTATTAATTATTCGGTAAATGTGAAAATAACAGTAGAGTTGCCGAAGCAAACCCTACTGTCAATCAATTAACGTCACAAAAATTTTATCTCTATTAAATCTTCCTAAAGATTTTATACTTATTATTCTTCCCTCTCTGTAATTTTATGAGGGAAGAAATATCTAGTGTGCCAGAATAGTTAATTCTAGCGAAACATACTACTAACCGAAGTATCTTCGTGAATCCGCCAAATAGTCTCACCCAATAAATTCGCTACCGAAAGGACTGTCAGTTGAGGAAAGATATGTTCCTCATTGAATGGGATAGTATTAGTAACAATCACCTCTTCAAATATTCCCTTGGAAAGACGTTCAATAGCTGGGGGAGAAAATACTGCATGAGTAGCACAGGCATAAACTTGTCGTGCCCCATGTTCACGCAAAAGTCGCCCACCTTCACAAATAGTCCCACCTGTATCAATCATGTCATCTACCAGAACAGCAGTTTTGCCCTTAACATCCCCAATTATATTCAAGACTTCTGCCACATTGTGAGCTTGGCGACGTTTATCTATAATTGCCAAAGGGGCATCATCTAGCTTTTTGGCAAATGCTCTGGCTCTTGCCACCCCACCCACATCGGGAGAAACAACAACAATATCAGATAAATTTTTACTTCTTAAGTAATCTAAAATTACTGGTAAACCATAAACATGATCGAACGGAATATCAAAATAACCCTGAATCTGAGCAGAATGCAAATCCATTGCTAGAATACGGCTAGCTCCCGCCTCAGTAATTAAATTGGCCACTAATTTCGCAGTAATTGATTCTCGTCCAGCAGTTTTACGGTCTGCCCTGGCATAACCATAGTAAGGAATTACTGCAGTAATTTGTCTGGCAGAAGCACGACGACAAGCATCTACCATTATTAATAATTCCATTAGGTTGTCATTAACTGGACGACAACTAGGCTGAATTAAATAGACATCACAACCCCGAATTGATTCCTGAATTTGAACATATAATTCTCCATCAGCAAAGCGCTTACGCACCATTGGACCTAAGTCTAAACCTAGGTATCTAGCTACTTCCGTAGATAGAGGAACGTTAGCAGATCCTGAAAAAAGTCTTAGTCGATTATGATCGTTAGCAATAGCAGGCACAGGAGCCTGAATTGGTAAAGTAGCACGGATCACGGCAAGCCCTCGTAGCACCTTTATTAAAAAAGCAGTCAGCTCTCAGCAGTCAGCTCTCAGCAAGATTATTTTTTTTAAGTTTATAAAAGGATTTCAACCCCAAGCTAATAAAAGCTGGTAGCTGAATGCTAAAAGCTGATAGCTAGTTCATCGTGATCTTATCATCTCAAACCCAAAATATTCTTCCGTATTTTTATCGACAGAAAGATTATTTTATTACCAATATATCAAGGATTTTTGCCCGAATTAATCTGATTATTATGAAACATTTAGTAATAAAATTCAAGAACTCTTTGAAAAATTTAAAATCTCTTTAGAAGATCCTATTTTCCTGGTAATATAGTTATTCTGCAAGTCAAAAGTACAAATAAGTATTTGACGGAAAACCTTTATGAAGTCAGAAGTCAGAAGTTAGAAGTCAGAAGTAATCCCTGCAGCTCGTTTGAGCATTTATAAATGTCCGCGCCCTATTTGCGTAGCGCTATACAAAGATAGGGATTCAGAAGGTTTCAACTTGAATGGCCGTTTTCCTCCCCTTGTTTCCTGATAATTTGTGACATGATTTTAGAGTTAACTGTTATCAGGATTGGGATTATGAGTTTAAAGGACAAAATCACAGAGGAGATTAAAGCTGCGATGAAGGCCAAAGACAAGGTACGTCTAGAGACAGTTCGTAGCATCAAAAAAGTTATTCTAGAGGAGGAAGTCAATGCTAGGGCGGCTGGCAAAGAGTCTCTGACAGAAGCTCAAGAAATGGATATATTAGCAAGACTGGCCAAACAACGTCGGGATTCTATAGAACAATATACTCAAGTAGGTCGTCAGGAATTAGCAGATCAAGAAGCAGCAGAATTGGCCATTCTTGAGGAATATTTGCCAAAACAGTTATCTGATGATGAGATTGCTCAGGTAATAGATGAGATTATTGTCCAAGTGGGGGCTAGTTCTGCTAAAGATATGGGTAAAGTTATGGGCCCGGCAATGCAGCAGTTGAAAGGTAAGGCCGATGGTAAAAAAGTTCAAGAAATGGTTAAGAGTAAGTTAAATTAATAGTTAAACAGGAAGCTATAGTAGAATTCAGAATTCTGAATTTAGAATTTATCAGCTAAATTCTTGCTGTGCCTATATTTGAGAGGCTTGAGAATGTCTTAACCGCCTGGTCGCTGCTATATTCAGAATTCAGAGGTTAAATTCTTGCTCTGCTGTGACTATATTTGAAAGCAGAGGGGGGAGTTTCTCCCCTCAGAAAGAGAGGTTAGGTTTTACCAACAATTTTAGTCTAGACACGCTACTAGAGATGAGCAAAAAGATATATTTGGGCTTAACCCAAACTAAACAAGGATTTAACTTTAATTTAACAAAAGGTTTCTTAAAAATAGGTTTTGGAAGTATACTTTTGAGTAACTACTCCTTTGCCAAAACTTAGACTTTATTGAGCATCAATAGTCAGCAGCAATCAAAAATATTAATTAATAATGGCATGAAAATCTATTAATATTGTGAGCTAAGATGAAACTAAAAAATGTTACTTGATGGCTGAAATAGAATAAGTTAATAACAATATAATTAATTACGAAATAGAATGAATATGGGAGAAGAAATATCCCCTCTATAATAACAGTAATAGCCAATAATTAGATAACAAACCTAGTACAAAAAAATCTTTTAGTAACTAATATATTAAATCAAACATATTATTATTATGCAACTACCTATTGCCATTGGCACAATTCTACAAAACCGCTATCGCGTGATTAGTATTTTAGGTCAAGGCGGATTTTGTCGTACCTATCTAGCAGAAGATACAGGTCGTTTTAATGAACGTTGCGCCCTCAAAGAATTTATTCCCCAACAGACAAATGCTAATGCAGTAGCAAAATCTCAAGAACTATTTTCTCGCGAAGCAACAATTCTTTACCAAATTCAACATCCCCAAATTCCCAAGTTTAGAGCTACCTTTGAGGAAAATCAACGCCTCTTCTTATTACAAGATTACGTCGAAGGCAAAACCTATCGCACTATATTACAAGAGCGTCAAGTGACAAATAGTTTGTTGTCAGAAGTAGAAGTGCTAACCTTTTTAAGACAAATGTTACCCGTATTAGCTCATATTCACAATTTTGGCATCATTCACCGAGACATATCTCCAGACAATATCATTAGGCGTGAAAGCGACCAAATGCCAGTATTGATAGACTTTGGTGTAGTTAAAGAAATAGCCACAAAAGTTCAATCTCCCGACTTAACTGTACCTTTGACAAATGTAGGCAAATTTGGCTACGCTCCCTGGGAACAAATTCAATTGGGAAGAGCAACAGCAAATAGCGATCTATATGCTTTGGCAGTTACGACAGTTGTACTATTGACTGGAAAAGAACCCCAAGAATTAATCGATCAAACTACATTAACCTGGAATTGGCAACGGTGGGTAACAGTTAGTTCAGGGTTAGCTGAAATTATCGAGAAAATGTTAAGTCGTCAACCAGGCGATCGCTTCCAGTCTGTCACTGAAGTAGGACAAGCTTTGTCAACATTACCTGGTGTAAAATTTCAGCATTTACCTACTATTAACCAAGAACAAAATAACTTTTCTCCTTCCCAAGAAGTGACAGTAGGTGGAACTCAAAATCACAATACTAATAATGATAATGATAGCTTTTTTGATAATCATAAGTGGGGTGCAACTGCATTAGTGGCAATATTAGTTGTATTATGTGGGGTAGCTTCTTGGGGTGGAGTGAATTTTATCCTCAAGCGCAGACAACAACAACCTCAACTTGAGGAAGCAACTGAAATTAATCCCATACCAGTACCAACTTTACCAACTATCCCCCCTACTCCATCATCCCCATCTCCAACAGCTACATCAACATCATCACCATCACCTACGGTAACACCACCACCAATTGTTCCTGCACCATCCCCAACACCAGAAATAACAGTGACACCATTACCCACACCCTCTGCTATTTCTGAAACTCCACCAAAATTAGTTACCTCTGAGGAACGTCTCAATATATTGCCTGGGGAACCTATATCTATTGAGGGTAATTTGAAAGGGAATGAAACTATTAACTATATAATTTCTGGTAGTCAGGGGCAAAATTTGAATTTATTAGTGACAGGGGAAGGGGTATTAATGAGTATATTGGGAGCAGATGGGGGAGCAATAGATGAAGTTTCAGAGCAAGTATCTATTTGGAAAGGAAAGTTGCCCACAGATGGTGACTACAAAATAATTCTCACTCCTTTACCTGGTTTACCTGGTACTGACTATAAATTAGATATTAATTTAATTAATCCCATACCTAAATTTACTCCTACTGCTGAACCAGAAGCAACAGACTCACCTGTACCTACTACTATTCCAGAAGTAATAGACTCACCTGCACCTACTGCAACTCCAGAAGCAACAGACTCACCTATACCTACTACTGCTCCAGAAGCAACAGACTCAACTGTACCTACTGCAACTCCAGAAGCAATAGACTCACCTGTACCCATACCACTCAATAAACCTTCTAAGAAACAGATATTAAAACAATTTCCCATATCAACCCCACTTGAAAAACTCAATAAATCTCCAAAGAAACAAACAGCGACTCCAGAAGCAACGGAAACACCATTACCAACTGTTACAGAATAAACTTCATTGGAGGAGTCAGGAGGGAAGAGGAGGGAATTTAAAGCTATACAGATATGATATTTACCTAAAAAAAATTTAGCAGAAATTACAGCAATTTCGGAGTTAGTGAGGTACAAAATTTTTTTATTTGTTAAAGACTGGAAGTCTATTAGTAATTCTGGTAACACAAGCAGGATGCTTGTTACAGGCTGGAAGCCTGTGTTACAAATAAGCAGGATGCTTGTTACAGGCTGGAAGCCTGTGTTACAAATAACTGTACCTCACCATCCTCAAAAGTGCTGTAAGTCAACGAAACTTAGTATAATTTTAACTTGAACAGGACTTATAACCAGAAAAAATCAGGTATGTTTATCAACAAATTTACAGCTTTAATCATAACTGTGTTTTTAGGGCTAATATGTTTACTAATCAATCCTATGTCAGCACAAGCTGTAACATTTCCATGTAGCGCAGGTGAATTAGTTACAAACCCTGCTAATAGACACAATTATTGCTTAACAAATCCTGCTAAATGGACGGAAGCAGAGGCAGAAGCAATAGCAGTAGGAGGTAATCTCATAACGATTAATAATCAAGCTGAACAAGATTGGGTATTGCAAACATTCGGTAACACAAACCACTATTGGATCGGTTTCACTGATGAGAACATTGAAGGTAATTTTGAGTGGGTTAGTGATACAACAAGTTCCTATGAAAATTGGCTACCCGGTGAACCCAATAACGGTTACTCTTACGCTAACCAGAATTACGCAACGATGAACTGGAATGAAAAAGGTAGTTGGAACGACTTGAATAACAATGGTGTTTGGTCTAATTGCAATAATACATCTGAATTTCCCGATCAAGATGACTCTGTTGAAAATCCTGCTTCTGTTTGTGAGAGTGGGTTTCTGCCTCTAGCTGGTATTGTAGAAATCGAACCCACTAGCGGTGTAATTCAAGGGATGATCTGGAATGACATTAATGGTGATGGCGATCGCGATAATGGCTTAGAAATTCCTGTTGCCAATGTTAAAATTTATCTAGATTTGAATCAAAATGGCACGCTTGACGATGATGAACCCACCCAGACAACCAACTCTGATGGCGAATACATATTTACTGGTCTCGAAGCAGATACTTATATTGTGCGAGAAGTTAACCCCACTGGGTTTAAGCAGACTTATCCTGCTAAGGAAACTAAACCAGGTAATGGATATGCTGATGTAATTTTAGATTTCTCTGATAGTGGAGCTGGACCAATTCCAGGACCTTATGGCATTAATGGCGGTTTGCCAGAAGTGTTAGCAAAAAAACGATACAATATTGAAGTTGTTAGTCCAGATGTTGTTTTAGGAGCGCCTCCACCAAGTCCGGTAATTGTGAAAAATCCTGAAGTAGACTTTCTGACTTTACCAAGAGGCGCTTCAGTGACAGTAGGATTTAATGATGAAATGATTATTGATGGTCCTGGTGATGATATCTTGATTCATACTGTAGATAGACGTTTTGCTGCTAATGAAAATGCTGATATTTTTGTGAGTGCTGATGGAATTAACTTTACATTTCTAGGAAGGGTAAATGCTAGGGGTCGTCTGAATTTAGATTTAGCTTCGATTAGATTTAGTGAGGCAGTTAAAGCACTTAAGGTGGTTGGTGTGGATCAGTTAGGTGGTATACCAGGTTTTGATTTAGTTAGTGTGGAAGCTTTGCCAGGTAGTGTTAGTTATCCTGAGTTTCATACTATTACTCTAGACGAAGGGGCAACCGTTGAGAATATTAACTTTGGTATAGTGCTATGTCCAAGTCAAAAGTAAGATTTTATAGTTCATTATTGCAGTCCAGTAGTAGACTGACACACCTTAAATGGTGCAATAGATGTAGGTTGGGTTGTTTCGCTAACGCGACATGTAACGCCCTAGCGTTGCGTAGCATGGAACCAAAACCCAACAAAAATTTTGCTCCCCTACTCCCCTACTCCCTTACTCCCCCACTCCCCTACTCCCCTACTCCCCTACTCCCTTACTCCCCCACTCCCCTACTCCCTAATGCACTAAATTAGCTGTGTCGGTCCAGTAGGGTGCGTTAGACGGATAATATTTAGACTGTGAAAGGTATTTAAGAATCCGTCGTAACGCACCATTGAATATGTATCAGTTGGTCTAGTAGGGTGCGTTAAATCATTGGGGGCGGGTTTATCTAATCAAATGTGAAAATTCATTAATTTAACGGAGAAACCCGCCCCTACTATTGCAACAAAGCCATGAAACAATCCACTACAAAAGCTACAAAAGCTTAGTCAAAGCAAGAATTTAACTTCTGACTTTTAACTTCTGACTTTAGCTATAATGCTCCAGTGTTTCTAATAATTTTTCTTTGATACGCGATCGCAATTTTTCGGGAGATACTACTACACAGTCGCCTCCATACTGAAGCACTTCTCGGAAAAACCAAAACGTATTAGATACTCGCCTCACTACTCGTCGCACTCGTTTGTCACCTTCTAACCATTCTGGAGGGATAACATCATTAGACTTAGATTGATAAGCAAAAGCTAATCCTCTAAATAGGTGCATTTCTACCTCAATATAATCTAAACTGGGCAACCATTTTCCGTCTATCGATACAATGGCAGTTTCGGGAAGACGATCTAAACGCAGACTCCAGTTGTGCATTAGTTCCGGTATATCTAAGTTGCCTTCAGTTTCCTCGCACCAACATTCTAAATATTCCCGTTTTTCGCGTTGGTTAATTTCTGCATAACGAACGGTGAAATTCCACAAACGACTTGCTGCATCTTGATATGACAACTGAAAAGGTTGTTGACGACGGATATAACTATCAATTTCTAAACGCCAGGGAGGGGGTGAGTTATCTAAAAATTTTTCTATTTTTTGACGCTGGGGTATTGACAGTTCGCTACGCTCTAATAATAATTTAGCAACCATTTGAGCTTCCTCAGTTTTTCCCTGATCAGTCAAAATTCCCACTATCTTGACTAGGGTTTTAATGCGTAATTCTGACCAGTCATTGTTGGCAGCAATTTTGAGTTGACGACGAGCGATCGCTTCTATTAATCCAGAAATATTTGCACGTTCTCCCCACAGATAACCCCATTCTTGGGCCAGGGTTAACAATTCTGTTTTGTCTCTCTCGGAAATGGACAAAGTGATGGACTTACCTTTTCGACTCATTTTATACGGACACTTTTTAAGTATATATCTTGCATATTTCTATTTTCAGGGATTATTATAGGAATATCAATAAGTAACGGACACTTTATCAAGAAGGATAATTTACTTAAAGATTGGGTAAATAGTTTTATTGCGTATATCGCAATAGGAATTTTTGCTTAGTTTGATTTGGGAGAAAAT
>NZ_JBNHEQ010000105.1:0-13297 GCF_050016015.1 Dapis hubbardiae BLCC-M172 | reverse complement strand
TTTTCAGTGGGCTTGATTTTATAGCAAATAGATTGAGAGTAGGGGAGTAGGGGAGCGGGGGAGTGGGGGAGATGGGGAGATGGGGTGTATTAGATATCTGCCACTCATCCCATTATTAAATCAATTATTACCAATTTTTTATCAATTAATTCTCCCTCAAACCTATTTTCTGGAGATACGCTTAGGGCTTCTATAACTACCTCCAACAAATATTAACTAATTTGAATCATATCACTATACTCACTAACAAACTGCTCATAAGTAAGACGATCGCTTGCTGTTTTCGGAATCCAAAGTAATTCAAATACTAATAAATAATCAGGGGTAATTTTGCCTAACTCTTTCAAAGTTTGCTTCAAACTTTCCCCATCATTAACTTCATTAAATAAAGGATAATCATCCTCCGTTCCCAACAACAAAGTTACAACTATATGATTATCAACTTCCACATTGTCATCAATAGTATTAACCTCAAATTTACACCTCTCTGCAAAAGAAAACTGCTCAAAAATCCGTTCTGCTTCCTGTCTAGTCTCCACTGTTTCTGAACTAGCAGCAACATGAGTCCAATATTCCTGGGTCTGAAGCAGAGCGATCGCCGACTGCAACAAAAATTCCACCCTACCTTCTGGCGTCTCAATATCAATCTTTTCCCTTATTGTTGCTAACTTAGATTGAATATTATTTGCTGGTGCAACCATCGCCACCTGTAACTTACTTACAGTCACAATATCATTAACCAAATCTTCGGGTACAGTTACCACTGGCACTTCTTCCTCAATAACTTCTACATATCCTGGCGACTCCTCAATAACTTCCACACATCCTGGTGACTCCTCAATAACTTCTAGACACCCATCTCCTTCTGCCACCAAAACTTCTCGACGATCGCCAAAATGAGAAGCGATCAACATAACCAACTGATATAAAATACATATCATAATAATTCCGAGCAAAAGTATGAGCAAAAACATAGGCAAAACTCCTGCGGTTCCACCATAATAGGTGTAAACCACTCGTTCGCGGAAAGTCGGACGGTAATAGTAGCGAACTCTAGTAGTTGGATGCACATAATAAAATCGACTTGTACCCACTTCCTCGTAATAATATCGCCTAGTACCACCATCAATAAAATAACGTTGTCCGTTATCAACATTCATGTAGTAACGTCTTTGGGTTGCTGGTTGTACATAATAAAATCTTCCTGTACCTGCTTCCTGATAATAACGTTCTTGAGTTCCTGGGCGCGTATAATAACGTCGTCCGGTGGCAGGTTCGACAGAATAAGATTTCTTTGTAGTTGGAGCAAATGAACCACTGCGAGTCCTTCCTCCTGTGTTGATGTTATTGGTAGTGGGGCGAGTGGTATTGCTTGGTTGGGAAAATGAACCAGTGCGGTTATAAGTGCCACTGGAAGTAGAAGATGATTTAGTGTTGGGGCGAGTATTGCTTGGTTTGGTAAGTGAACCACTGCTGCGAGTCTGTCCTCCAGTGTTGATTTTATTGGTAGTGGGGTGAGTATTGCTTAGTTTGGTAAGTGAACCACTGCGGTTAAAACTGCCACTAGAAGTAGGAGATGATTTAGTGCTAGGACGAATATTGCTTGGATTGGTAAGTGAACCACTGCGGTTAAAACTGTCACTGGAAGTAGGGGATGGTTTCGTGTTGGGGCGAGTATTATTAGTTTTTGGTAAAACTATATTGTTGTTTGTAGATTTGGGTTTTGAGTCACGAGGTTGAGTGCTGGTGGAGGAACTACTGCTACTGCAAGTGGAACTACTTCTACGACTACCTCCTCCTCTTTTTCCTGCATAAGCAATGGAAGCATTTGTATTAATTAATTCGCTGATATCATTACTATGGGGATTAATGCTCACTTCATTAACCAAAAATAATGAGACAATTGTTGCTAAGATGAATTTAGATTTACGCATTTCCTGATTTTTCCTAATATATAGTAATTAACAATGAGCTATAGCAATCCGGGCATAGGTTGTAAGATTTTATCGTAGGGGTTTGGTCTCCAAATCCCTTTGCGTTTGGGTTTGGAGACCAAACCCCTACAGTTTTTTTCTCACCAATCATTTCATATTGCTATATTAGAGAATTAAGATCAAATTCTAAATTCTGAATTCTTAATTCTAAATTCTTCAACTTTCAGCCTTTTTATTCGCAATTTCCCGATTATTTCGATATAAATCAATCCGATTTTTAGCCGCTTCATATTGAGGATGAGATTCGGGGACTTCTTTCATTAAAATTAAAGCTTGATGCCAATTTATTGCTACTTCATTCCACTGTGCTTGAGTATTAGCAACTTTGGCAAGTTTGGCTGCTTTTGTTGCTGCATTTATTCCGTCTCGAAATGGATCGGAAATAACTTCAATGGCTTCTATCTTTTTAGAGGTATTTTCCGAGTTATTGCTAATATTTGAAATATCTGGAATACTATCAGCATCAACCACAAATTTATTATTTATGTGATTTCCTAATACTGCACTCCCTAAAAGAGACAAAATCAAACCAACTATAATCAAAATAAAATTTTTTCTGATTTGTATTTGACTCCAATTTGCCATATAAAAAATTACAAAAGCAAAAGGAATTAATAAATAAGTAGCACCCCATAATGTGCCTTCAGCAAAAGCTTGAACTAAGCCCCAGATCACGCCTACTATTACTAATATTAGACCTAGAATTAAGAGGCCAATTCCTAGAAAAAACATTATCCCTGAGTATCCTTACGCAATGTATATTTGTAGTATATTTATGCTATTTTTTGTGTACTTAATTCTATGTTATACGATTGATAAAAAATTTACTATATGTAAAAATACTGGAAGTTACAGCACAAAGTAAATTTTCCTAATCTCAAACTGACAATATTCAGTTAAAATGATATTAAATCAACATTTTTTACTGTCTAAATACAGTGTATTTCTCAGTGATATTTCAGATATAGAGATCGGACATAATTTTGTTGAAAAAACTTTAATATTCAAAATTCTTATCCTTGTAGGGAGGTTCTATAAAACGTCCCTACTTTGTGGTATATTCAACTGAAAAACACTGTAAACCTATAAAATTTTACTTTTGAATTTTGAATTTTGATTTTTGAATTTTAACTACTGAACTCGTTGCTACAACCTTTTAATTTCTCCTAAAAAAGATGGTTTTTGTGCAGGTAAAAATGATATTAAATCAACATTTTTTACTGTCTAAATACAGTGTATTTCTCAGTGATATTTCAGATATAGAGATCGGACATAATTTTGTTGAAAAAACTTTAATATTCAAAATTCTTATCCTTGTAGGGAGGTTCTATAAAACGTCCCTACTTTGTGGTATATTCAACTGAAAAACACTGTAAACCTATAAAATCTTACTTTTGACTTTTGACTTTTGACTTTTGAATTTTAACTACTGAACCCGTTGCCATAACCTTTTAATTTCTCCTAAAACAGATGGTTGTGGTGCAGGTAAAGTGGAAATTTGCGGGTTAACCTGAGCGCCAGGAATATTCTGATTCCAGGGACTATTGGTAACTGAGAGCAGATCGATATTACCCTGGGTAGGGCGAAAACCATACTGCACAAATACTTTTTGTTGTTCTGGTTGCGTCAAAAAATCTACAAATTTACTAGCAGCATTAGCAGTTGCTCCATTTACATCCCGGCGGACGATCGCTGCTGTAGCTACAGTTTCTACAGTGGGATTGAGATAATAAATTTGATAAGGTTTATTCTGAGAAGCTCCTGACTGTTGCCAACGGTAGAGAGCGATGCTTTCGTAAACTGTTGCTACATCTGCATCATTCGGTCCGCGAGTAATAAATTCTTGCAACAATATATCGGTGGAACGAGGTGGCAAATAAACTGACCGTTTGACCGTACTAAATAATGATTCAACGGCAGGTGTATTGAAATTTTTGTTACCTTTTGAAAGTGCCCATAAATTCATAGTTACTTGCCCACTATTGGAACGAGTGGGGTCAGTGGTAACGAAATCAAAACTACCCCACTGTTGTTTTCCACCAATTTTTTGCCAGTTACCTGCTGCCATTGCTGTTTCTAATTTTTGCCAGTCAAATTTGCCATTAGGAAACAAAATTTTACCTCGTTCGGGCCAAGCAATACCTACTAGGAAAGTTTTGGCGATCGCTTTTGGTTGTTTATAAAATGCTTGGGTATTGTTTTGAGTTTGCCAACGTTGGTTTAATTCATCTAATAATTTTCCATTTGCTGGAATTAAAACAGTGGGATTAAAGTCATTTTTTTTGTCGATATAATTGTTAACAATATCCTGGGAACCTTGGAATTTTAATTCAAGGTTTATATTAGGATATTTTTGCTCAAATTTAGTTTCTAATTGTCGGAGTGGTTCGGCAAGTTCTGTGCCACTAACTACTATAATTTTTTGATTTAATCCTGGAATTGGTGCATAAGCTAAAGCCACAGCTAAACAAGTAATTATTCCAGAAAAAATACGACGATTTTTGAGAGATTTATGATTTGTAGTTGTCATGGTTGGAATTCTCCTGCTGTGATACTAAGTAATAAAAATTTGATTAGATATTTTTTGTAAATAAAATATAAAAAAGCTACAATTCACCGTTTCACGGAAGTTAAAAGTCAAAAGTCAAAAGTCATACATTAAGATTTTATAGGCTTGAAACTTTGACCTTATAGTAAATTCAGTAAATTATTTCATATCTAAAGTTTGAAACTATTTCTGACATCTTTAAAGTGAATTAGTATTATGACATGAATCTTAATTATTAAACAAGACTTGGTAAGGTTGGTTGGTGGGCACTGGGTTAGGTTTATTTAGCCACAATTTTAGTTTAGATGTGCTACTAAATATTATATTTATAGCTAAGAAAGAATTTGTTAGAACATAGACTGATGATTAATATTAGACTAATAATTTTTTTTTCAACTATTCCCTATTCCCTATTTCCTATTCCCTGCTATAGATAAAATTTAACGGCTAGTACCATCTTTTTGTGGAATAGGTGGTTGTTCATTTTTTTGATAATTTTTTTGCTCCTGAATAATAGTTTTTTCAGTTTTAGAGAAACTATGATTGAATTTATTTGTTTGTATTTCCACCCCTTGTACCATCGTAATATTTATTGTTATCAACAATCCAACTGAAAGAGAATCAAGTTTATTATTCATAATTTTCTTCCTGGTACTTATTGATCTATCAGAAAAAATATCATTGTTTATGCAAACTTGATTCTTTAAAGCTGGAAAAATTCAGTATTTTTACTATTATCCTAACTCAGGGCAAAAATTATAGAGATAGCTTTTCTCAAGTTACTGAGGTACAGTTGTTTTTATTCTTTTCTATTTCCTGTTTCCTTATATGAAATAGAAAAAATTGTGCAAATATATGAATCACCCCATCTCCCTATCTCCCTAACTACTCCCTGGATTTAAAGAAACATTTTTATGTTGTCTTGGTAGCTATTTAATTCATCACTCAAACTCCGCAAATCTTGAATTTCTTCAGAATTATTCAAGTTAGCATTCCGCAATTTATTTTCTAGTTCTTGCAATAATCCGGCTGAATCTTGCACCATTGTCTGTAGACTAAAAATTTTTGCTTGCCGAGTATCTTTTCCAGCTTTTGCTAACTGAATATTCCTTTCTAAACTAGCAGCTAATTGTTGTAAATGCTGTTGAGAAATACCGTAGCTCGACTTTTGCTTACTCTTAACTTCTAATAGTTGTCTTTGCAAATCATCCACAGATAATAAAGCCTCATTATTTGGTAATTTTCGAGAAACTTCTGTAATTTTTTGGGGCAATTCAATCGAGCGGTTACAAACTGATTGAACTGTTACTAATAAATCCATGTGGAATGTTTCACCCCCTAACAATTGATTGGCTTCTTGACGCAATATTTCAGCTTTTTCTGCCAAACTTTTTGCCAATCCAGAAATAACTTTTAATTCCTGTTCTAACTCTTTATTTGCCAAATTTTGAGGATTAGCCTCTCTAGACTTCAACACTGTAGCACTTGCCACAGAAATAGCTGCAGTAGCAGGTAAAATCACCAAATTTGGGAACCTAAAAAATCGGATGCCAGCCACTAAAATAACTCCACCTATTAATATAGATATAGGATAATCAAACGGATTTACTAATTTCATATTTTCCTCCAATAATGACTTACCGAATAATTAATAATTAATATAGCAATTCCCAAGAAGCGTGAGGTACAAAATTCGTTTGTTTTAGGGAACACTTAACTGGGAACACTTAACTGGTATGGAGGGAATAGAAAATAAATTAAAGATAGGTGTACCTCATAAGCTTGAGAAACGCTATAGTTAATAATTAATAATTAAGAGTTGATAGTCAATTAATTATTCATTCAACAATTCACGCCTTAAAGCCTCTCCCCCTTTGTAATTAATAATGAATAATTAATAATTGATACGCCATAAAGAAGCGCGAGCTAGTCTGTTATAAATCATGAATGCTTCACTCTAAATAATTGTTAATTGTTAATTGTTAATTGTTAATTATTCAGAAGGGGTAATTATTAATTATTAATTGTATTCCTAGGTCATGCTGCGCAAACGGCACCTCGTCACATGAACATTGTTAATTGCTGAAAATAACTAAGATAGCAATGTGAAATGACTCGTGAAAAAAAGACGTAGGGGTTTGCTTTCCAAATCCATTATGCACTTGTGTTTGGAGACCAAACCCCTACAACCAAATATTAGAACCTATTTAGGATTGCTATAGACATCTCCAATAATAAAAAATCAAATCAATTATTGCACTCTTATTCATCAATTTTTTCCCCCTACTCCCTGTTCCCTACTCCCTACTCCCTATTTTAAAATTCTGTTTGTAGATCGGACATTAAATTAACAATAGTTTCTGGGTTTCCCTGACGATAATAACCACCATTTAACTCAGCAATTTGTTTCAAAACTTGAGCATCAAACTCTCCCTTTTTTCCATAACCAATAGTAAAAAAAGCAATCCTTTTATCAGACTCAAATCCACTTTGTTTCAGGTTATTATTAAGTTGTTGCAGAGAAATTTTAGAACCAGAGTCTTGCCCATCAGTTAACACAACCACAGCATTAATAGCATCAGCACGGAGATTTTGCTGCAATAAATTTCTAGCATCCAAAGCAGCATCATAAAGTCTAGTACCACCATTCGCCCTCAAACCACTAATAAACTGAAAACCCCGATCGCGACCTGCTGCACTACCGTCAACCCAAACTGGAGTGCGTATTTGAGAGTCAAAGTCAATCAGACCAATTTTTTCTTTCGGTCCTAAACCTTCAATATAGTAGCGCAAAGTATTCTGAACTGCTGGTAATTTGTTACCTCCCATAGACCCGGAAGAGTCAACCACTAAAACTACCTGAGATGGTTTCTTTGCAAATTGTTGCCAAGACTTAATCATGGCATCAACTACTTCTGGTCGGGGAGTCCGCAGAGAATCATATTTAGCATTGGGGTCAACTCCGTATTGAGGAGAAAATTTTGCTCCCAATGACACCCCTGGTATCCCTGGTCTAAGACCTAAGTCTGTCAGAATTTTTTGGGTAGTAGGCGATCGCAAATAATCAATTATTTTTTCCGCAGCTTCTTTTTCCTCGTCACTTACCCAAGGAGCAGTTGGCAAAATTGCTCTCATGTTAGAAGTAAAAGTAGAGTTGGGATAAACTGCTTGATACCGAGTTTGAATATTAGCAGTATTTGCCTCAATTACAGAAGACTCATAAACAGACGCGATGGATGCCCAAAACGGACCATTTTTTACCATATCTTCAGCTAAGGAACTGGTGGAAACGCCGTAGCGAGTAACTTTACTTTGAATTTTTTGAATTTGGGGTTGATATTGTTGAACGTCCGCAACGGTGAGTTGTTCGGCGCGTTTATTGGCAACGGAGGCAAACTGCGCAACCAAAGTTTGTAAACCAGAATTGGAACGAGTGGGGGAAGTATGAACATAATGTATTGGCAGTTGGGGACTACTTGAGTCTAGGTCTCGGTGAGTTTTAGCATTGACGAGAGCTTGATATATATTTGATTGTTTTTCTAACCCAGGTGCGACCTCTTGTGATGCCATGAATACCATCGGACTATTTGCCAACAAAGGCGCGTCAGTAATTTGAGGAATATAATTTTGTCCGGGATAGACTTGATTAATTTTGTATAAGAGTTGGGAATGATAAATTTCACCATCTACGGAAATTAGGGTGGGAAATTCTGGGGAGTTTGGTTGAATAGCTCCACTTTTCAATTTTTGGGAGAGGGAAACTATCTCTGTCACCACATCCCCACTACCTTTTGCTTCACATTTCAAGTAAAAAGGTTTACCATTATCAAGTTTGGGATTTTTTTGATTGAGTTGAGTGGCAGCTTGGTTACAGAATTTTTCTAAAGCACTACCGACTAAAAATTTTACTTCAACACCTGAAGAATTTGGGGAATTATTGACTTGAGCGCAAGCTCCCAGAAATAGAAGTCCTAAAGTAGGAATTAGATTGATTTTTTGCCAGTTGATTTTCATTTTATTCAGTTGTAATCTAAATTTGTTCTATTTAAGTAGGTGAGCATAAATAAACTTAACGAGGGTAGGGCGGGTTTTTAGGAATAAATTGTTAATTTATCAAAATTTTGCTTAAACCCGCCCCTACAATTTTTTTTAACGTTTAATTAGACCTACCTACTTATTAATCAGCCATTTATCCCTTTTTTATGCAAAAAAAATAGGCATCCCATAGAATGCCTTATGAATAATCAGCTTTGTTCTATATTGATTAATCAGCTAAAATTTCAAAAATTATGCAAATCAAGCAAATTCCAGATTACAGAACTTTTCAGGTTGATGACCTCAAGTCAAAACCAAAACCCAGTAGGGATGTTCCATGGAACGTCTCTACTGTGTTCTTTTAACTTTTGACTTTTGACTTTTAACTTGATTTAATTCTTACTTTTGACTTTTGACTTTTGACTTTTAACTTTCTTGCTAGTCAATTACCCAATAACCATTTTGTCGCCAATATTGTTCTCTTAAAGCCATTTCTAAGTCATCTTGTTGAATCCAACCTTGAAACATGAGTAGTTCTCCAAGTTTTTGACGGCATGAAGCTTGGACATCTATTGCTTGGTCTAATTGAGCTTGGGAAATTAAGTCTCTGCGGATGAGAATTTCACCTATTTTCATCATTGTATTTTACCTGTTTAAAATTATCTGATTTTGTATCGGCACCCTAATAACTGACTCTAGTTATAAGTATATATCTAAATCAATACTTAATAATCAGTTAGTTTCTGGATATTTATGCAAAATTTAAGATCGCCAGGGATAAAAGTAAGAAACTCAAGTCTCCTACTATATTCTTCATCAATCAAATATGGTAAATTTACAGATACTCCTAACACTATTTACAAAAATTTATATTTCCTTATCCCACAATAATGGATTGTTTCATCTTAAGTGATGCAATAGATGTAGGTTGGGTTGAGGCACGTTTTTGCTGACGCAAAGCTCCGCTTTATATGTCGGCAGCCGAAACGCTGCGCGACATGTTTGCAGAGCATTCCCTATACGAAAAAGCGCAGCTTATCCGTTAGCGCAGCTTATCCGTAGGATAAGGATAAACCCAACAAAAATCTTTCTCCCCTACCCCCCTACTACATAATGCACTATTTTAGCTGAAACAGTCCAATAATATAGAGAAGGTTCCCAAATGAACATCTACTGATTAATCAGAGGAGCAGTTAAGACCTTCTCAAACTCTCAAATATAGAAATTTAACTTCGTGCCTTCTAAAGTTTGGTAAGCATTCAGCCGTCAGCCTCTTTCAGACGATCTGCCTCTTGCCTCCTCCGGAGGAGCTGCGCTAACAGAGGAGCTATCCTACGGAATGCTCCGCAAACGCTTTTCATGTCGCTCCGCGAAACGCTAACAGCTCTCAGCGTTCCTCGTTTATTTCAATTTATATTTGACCATTACTTTGCAGGACTACCCAAATATTAAATCATATCTCCCAACACAACTGTTGTTATAACAGAATGTGACCCCTGACTGCTAATCAATGTGTAAGACAATGCACGTCCACCCACAATAAAAAGTGAATTGTGATAAATCATGCACATTATCGACCTGCTCAAAAATTTAGGAGATGATAAAAATATAGAGATTTGATACATGAGGAGTACCTCAAAAGAAAAGTATCAACTAACTTCTATAGGACTTACGCAACGACACTAATTATACTGAGTTTATCTGGAATGATGACCAATTAATAAGCTGTATATAGGGTTACTGTGTAAGTGATGATCAATTCAAAAAACAAGGAGAAAATTATGCTTACTGGAACTCAAACAACTACCACTCGTCCTACTCTTACCCTTGGTAGCACTGGTGAAGATGTGAAAAATTTACAAACATTTTTGAATGCCATTATTGCTAATAATAGCTTAGTAGTTGATGGAATATTTGGTGTAGCAACAAAGGAAGCTGTCATAGCTTTTCAAAACGAATATGGTGGTTTAACTGCGGATGGAATTGTTGGTCCCCAAACTTGGGGAGTAGTAGATACAATTGTTCGCACTACTCTGTATTTTGGTAGCACTGGAGAAGATGTAGAATATCTACAAAGACGGTTAAATGGTATTAGCTCTGCTTCCTTGGTAGTTGATGGAATATTTGGTGTAGCAACAGAAGAAGCTGTGAAGAATTTCCAAAAATTCCATGGTTTAACTGTGGATGGAATTGTTGGTCCCCAAACTTGGGGAAAATTAGAATTGATCGATGTTTAGAGTTTAATTCACTAATCAAAACTTAGGATAGGGCGCTATAGCTATATATAGCGTCTACTAATTGAGGCGATTGCTGACGCAAAGCTCCGCAAACATGTCGCGCAGCGTTTCATGTCGGTTCTTAGCCGAAAACGCTTGAAAATTTATAGCGATATAGCTGCCGCACTTGCTCCGCCAACGCCTCAATATTTCTGCCATTCTTAAAGCAAGAGAAAAAAATACCTATCAAATAAAAATAGCCCTGAATTTTATTGTAGGCTTTTTCAGCTATTGGAGCAGATAATCTGATAGTAAATCATGTTTGACTGCTTCAGAAAACTGATATAAAACGTCATAACAAGTGGCATTTTAATGTTTACTTCATTTGATGATTTTAGTAGATTGGCATTTAGAGCAGTGGATAGCTAGAAAATGAAATTTCATATCATGTCCCCTGGTATTGTTTGTGTAAAAGTTGGGGAAATATTTACCTTATGTAAGGTTTTTCCTTCCCTTCTTCCCTTCTTCCCTTCTTCCCTTCTTCCCTCCTTCTTCTTCCTTCTTCCTTCTTCCTTCTTCCTTCTTACTTCTTACTTCTTCCTTACCTTCTCACTTGCAATACCGATGCTACCGGACATGATATCAATTTATATTTAACCATTACTTTGCAGGACTACCCGTTCATTTTCATTGCTAATAGCTAAATGCTTACAACTTTTGACTTTTGAATTTCACCTAATCGGACTATATCCTGCTTCTTTAATTAAATTTTGCCCTTCATCTGTCAACAATAATTTTCCATAAGCTTCTCCAGCTTTCTCATCAAAAGAACCATCTTTTTTCACAATCACAAATAAACGTCTTGTTATGGGATATGTTCCATTTTCAAATGCTTCTAAATTCGGTTGATTACGACTTTTTTCTGAACAATTTTCTGGTGGTATAAACTCACCTTTATAAGGAACAATAAAATTACCTCCAGATTCAAAGGCAATTGCTAAAGGTTTCACACTACACTGAGGAATAACTTCTGAAGCTGTAGCAAAATAAATTGCACCTTTATTTGCCTTTACTTCTCGTAAAGCTTTAGTAGTTGTAGGAATAAAAATCACATTTTCACCAATTTTTTTGTTACTTAAAATTTCGTCTTGAAAGAAAGGAGTTGTACCACTATAAACAGGACGAGAATAGGGCAAGATTTCAATATTAGCTCCTCCTATTTCACTCCAATTTTTCATCTTACCAGTATAGATATCCTGAACTTGTTTTAAAGTTAAACCTGCAACATCAAGTTCGTGATTAACCACAATAACAATTCCATCAATAGCAACAGGAACTTGCTTCAGTTGAAACCCTCTATTTCTTGATCTCTGCAACTCAGCATCTGTTAGAGGTCGTGAAGATTCGGCAAAAGAAATTTGACCTTTGATTAACATTAAAATCCCAGTTCCTGAACCAGGTGGTAAGCTAGGATGTTGTTTATAACTCAACTTAAATTCTGGAAAAATATCTTCGATTTTTGGATTAACTTTACTGCGAATTGGTGCCCAAGTAGTGCTGCCTCCATGTAGCCAATTACCGTTAGGAATCTCAGAAATATAAGCAAAACATTTGTCAGATTTGATTTGATTTTCTGGGGAATCTATGTTCTGAAAAACTTCTTGGGGGCAACGAAATAATGGAGGATTTTTTACTTCTGGTTCTGGTTTTTCTCCTATTAGCCACCAAATTACTCCACCAACTACCAATAAACTTATAACTCCTAATAAAAACAAAGTTTTTTTGTTCAGCAATGAACCAATAGTTTTAGGAGTAGAGATTAAATTATTAGTAAGTTCTTGCCAGGTTAAAGGTTTATTTAAGGCTGATTCTCGAATAAATATTGTTGGCAACCACATTGCACCTGGATATTTATTCTCAAAATATTCCAGACGTTCTCTAGCAGTATGAACGGAAGTAAATAAGGATTTATTATTAGTAAATTCTGCAAAAAAATAGTCTAAAAATTTGACTGCTACTTCATCAGGTATTGGTTCTCGCATAACAATACTACGGGGCAAACTTAACTTGGCTAATTGACTGGCTAATCCTAAACCATCACAGGAATTAAATATCGCTAATTGTCATCCTTTATCTATTACATATCTGAGAGAATTATTAAACTCATCAATACTTAATTCATCAGAATTGTTGAGAGAAATCCAGCCAATTGTACCATCTTCTTCACTACGACTATGACCAGAAAAAATAAATATGTGGAAACCTGATTCTTCTCTTAATGTATTAGCAAATTTTTCTCGACTGGGCTGTTTTAAACAGATAACTTCAGCTCCTTTTTCTTGTAGTTTTTGCACTATTTCTATATCTAGATTTGTATTAATCCCCGCGCTTTTTCCAACTACCAAAAGGACTCTAATTTTGCTACAGCTAGGATAAGGTTTAAGTTCACCTTTACCGAATTATTAATTATTAATTGTTAATTAAATAATTGTGGTTTAAAGCCT
>NZ_JBNHEQ010000104.1:0-2144 GCF_050016015.1 Dapis hubbardiae BLCC-M172 | reverse complement strand
TTTTAACCAGAGGTAATTATCAATTATCCATTATCAATTATCAATTATTGAACAAATCTTTCTAGCTCTCCCCATCTCCCCATCTCCCCATCTCCCCACACTCTTGATATAATTACACCCATACTACCGGATTTGATATCATTCTTTGCTCCTCTAGAACCAAAAAATATCTGTGCTACTAATTAATCATAAATTGTGATATTTTTGTCAGTAATGGGAATACTAGAATTAAACAAATACATCTAAATTAATATCAGCTTATGAATAAGAATCTAATATGGTTATTTGTGATTTTGGCTATAGTTTTTGTAACTACTGGAGACAGTCTGGAATTTATGCCTGAACCTCTCCAAAATGCCAGTTTAGAAAGTCGTAAATTTGTGGTTGGGTTATGGCCTAGTTGGTTGAAACCTAAGAATACTAATGAACGTACAGAAGAAGCTTTGGAAAAGTTTGAAAGTCCTGGCGAAACAGAATAGCATTCAACAAAGGAAAGGGAAGAGGAAAATATTAATTTATATCAAACCTGGTAGTTTTAGTATCAATAAAGCATAGAAACCAGGTTTATATTAGATGCCCTATTATACTGACATCTGTCTCAAATTAGGTTTCTGACAATACTCCAAAGCAAGAGGAATTGATATTCTATACTACCAGAAAATCAGGTCTCAAACCTACTACTTCAGTAGTAGCTACTGTTAACTGATAACTGATAACTGAAATGACCTCTTCCCTTTTCCTAAAAAATGTTTAGCGTTTCTTTAACCAACTAAACATGGCGCGTAAGTCTTTACCAACTTCTTCAATAGGTTGTTCTGCTTCTTGGCGACGTATGGCAGTAAATACAGGTTTCCCTGTTTGGTTTTCCATGACAAATTCCCTGGCAAACTGACCAGACTGAATTTCACTTAAGATTTTCCGCATCTCGGCGCGAGTTTCATCGGTGACAATGCGAGGTCCGCGAGTATAGTCCCCAAACTCAGCAGTATTGGAGATACTGTCGCGCATATTTGCTAGACCACCTTCCACAACTAGATCGACTATAAGTTTAACTTCGTGCAGACATTCAAAGTATGCTAGTTCTGGTTGATACCCAGCTTCTACGAGAGTTTGAAAGCCAGCTTTAATTAATGCACTGAGACCACCACATAAAACAGCTTGTTCGCCAAATAGGTCGGTTTCAGTTTCTTCCCGGAAAGTAGTTTCTAGGATACCTGCACGAGTCCCACCAATACCTTTAGCATAAGCCATGGCGCGATCGCGAGCTTGACCAGAAGCATCTTGGAAAATGGCAAATAGACAAGGTACTCCTTCTCCTTGTTCGTAGGTGCGTCTAACTAAATGTCCAGGGCCTTTTGGTGCCACCATTACTACGTCCACGTTTGATGGGGGCAAAATTTGACCAAAGTGAATATTGAAACCGTGGGCAAAAGCTAGGATTTTTCCTTCTGTCAGATTGGGTTCAATTTCGTTTTTATAGACGGTTTTCTGTACTTCGTCTGGCAATAGAATCATTATTAGGTCTGCTTTTTCGGCAGCTTGATCTACTGGGTAAACATCTAGACCTGCTTCTTTTGCTTTGGTAGCAGACTTACTGCCTGGATAAAGTCCGACTATTACCTTTGAGCCACTATCTTTGAGGTTCAGTGCGTGAGCATGACCTTGAGAACCATAGCCAATGATGGCGATTGTTTTGTCGTTTAAGAGGTCCAGGTTAGCATCGGAGTCATAGTACATTCTGGCCATTATTGTTGTCTCCTGTCAGCAACTATTTATTATTTATGCAAAACTTTAATTATATCAAATGAAGGAAGAACGAGGAAGGAGGAAGGAAGAAGGAAGAAAAAATATCAATTGTTTGTTATCTGAGGCTATGAAAACTTATAGTTTCTACCTCATAAAACATGAGAAATTCTGTAATTTTTAGAATACTCAACAGAGTGAATATATCAAATGAAGGAAGAAAGAAAAAATCTCAATTGTTTGTTATCTGAGGCTATGAAAACTTATAGTTTCTACCTCATAAAACATGAGAAATTCTGTAATTTTTAGAATACTCAACAGAGTGAATATATCAAATGAAGGAAGAAAGAAAAAATCTCAATTGTTTGTTATCTGAGGCTATGAAAACTTATAGTTTCTAC